>JAVBTC010000016.1:0-5322 GCA_031556405.1 Rhodocyclaceae bacterium | reverse complement strand
ATCCTGAAATCGCCGTCCTTGCCTCCGTACAGATGTCCCAGCGCGACGAACAGTTCGGGGGAGCGTTGCGAGCACAGGGTGCGTCCGTCGCAGACCATCCAGCCCCAGGCTTCGATCGTCGGCATGCCGCTATTGCTGCTGCTGTCGCTGTCGCTGTCGCTGTCGCTGCCGCTACCGTTGCCGATATCGCCGGCGAAAGCGATCACCGAACCGACCGGAAGGTCGCCGAACATCGGGGGAACGAAAGGTCCCTGCCGGTGGAAATGGCGTTTGTTCATGATTCTTCGGTTTCCGCAGCGGGAAAGGATGCGGCGGGAACGCCGTCGTCGATGATCTGTATCGAGGTGGGCACGATCACCTCCCATGGAGCGCCGATGATTCGTTCCTGTGCCTGCTGGTGTGTGAAAACGGTTTTGAGTTCGTTGACCAGAGGAATGTCGTTTTCGAGAACCGGCGCCGATTCGTCGTCGCCGTTCCAGAGCGTTCCCCCGGCAAGAAAATACAAAAGCGCTTTCATCCGTGCGGGGCTGACCGGCACCGTTACGCTGACGGCATCGGCGCGGCAGAATGCGGGGAACGGCGCTTCTTCGTCCTCTTCCGGCGATATTTCACCCGGGCCGGGAGGGTGTTGAAAGCGGTAGCTCATTTCGTCCCATTCGAAGACGTCGTCAAAAAATTTCAGATAGCGCGGCTCTTCGGCATTGAAGGTGCCAGATGTGCCGGATATGCCGGATATGCCGCCGCCGGCATCCTGCCGCCCGGCGAATTTGAGGCGGCGTTCGAGCAGAAGCCGCACGCAGCCGTATTTGATCCAGCCGCGCACGATTCGCCGCGCCGCGCGCGGGGCGCGCGCCAGTTTCGATATGCTGTTATGGTAGATGGAGAGACGGTGGCGATAACCTTGCTCGATGGCTTCGTAAGTCCTGATCCGCCATTCGTCCAGCGTCGTATCGTCCGGTTCGCAGACGATTTCGATGTTGGCCACGGTATCCACCGGAATCGCCGGTGAAGATGCCATCAGGGAGTTTGCCAAGGGGGCGAAGAGTGAAGCGGAAGAAGGAATGGAAGAAGAAATGGAAGAAGAAATGGAAGAAGAGGCGGGCGCGCCTTCCGGATGGTTTCCGGCCGAAGGATTGGATAAGAGAGGCGCGGGGATGAGCGCGACCGGAACGGCGACATCCTGGCCGAAGCGTCGCGCATGTTCTCCAACGGTGTTCGTTCCGGCGTCGTCGTTGGGCCGGAATATTTCATTGCCCACCATCGCCGCCGGTGCCACGGAGCCGCCAGCGATGTTGCCGAAACGGACCCGGGCATTTGCCGCGCGGTATCCGGCGGGCAGCGCCAGGAGTTTTGCTTCGTCGCCGCGCAGAGTGGCGGCGACATGTTTCCGTGCCGGTGGCGGTGTCAGCGCGGTTACGTCGTAGAGGGCAGCGATCTGTGTGTAATTTTCAGGATCGATTGCCGCGAACGAGGAAATTCCATATGCTTTCGGCGGCCGCGGCGGAACGAAGGGGCCGCCGCATTCTTCCTGTTCATGGATGAAGTCCGCCGCCGGCCGCAGCAGCATGAATTCGACCAGAAGCCGGTTGCCGTAATTGACGACACGCGCTTCACATACTTTGTCGAGCCAGCGGAAAATACCGACCAGGCCGTGCGTTCCGGCACTGTTGTCGATCACGCGGGCGCTCCGTTCTCCGGTCTCGTCGAGGGCGCCGCGGCTGCGCAGACGATTTACCTTGCGCGAAATATGTTCCACCGAGCGGTTCAGGATTTCATGGGCGAAGCGAACACGGTCGTCGATACCGGGGTTTTCTCCCTGTTGTATCTGTTCACGCCAGGAGCCATTGAGTGTCGCCTGCGTCGGCGGCCCGTAGCTGGACTGGAAATCATCGTAGCGATGGAGCGTCGTATGCTCGGCAGCGGCCTGGCGCCTGCCGGCGAGAAGATGGCGGCGCGCGCCGCCGCTGTCGTTTTCGAGTCGGCCTTCCTGGCCGGTTTCATCGCGGTCATAGTCGATTTCCCGATGCAGATGCCTGCGGGCGACTTTCTTTTTTTCGCCGCGCATCACGTTTTCGATGTGGGCGATATCTCCGGGGCGATAGCCGAGCAACCGTTGCCGCACCATTTGCAGTTCGCCGATGGTGCAGGGCTCGATCCATCCGCGCCCATTCCTGCCGGTGGAGCCGTCCGGCGTTCCGGGTTCCGGAATCGGTGGCGGTAATGGAAAGATTTCCCCGGGCAGCACGATGGAGGCATGCGACAGTTCCGGCAGTGGATTCGATGGAAGGCCGATGGAGGAATGTGTTTTCGTTTCCGGATCGCATGGCGCTTCCGGACCGTCGACGAAGAGGTAATCGAGCAGATGCATGTTTACCAAGGTTCGCGACAGGAGCATGAGCAGGGTGGAATCGCCGTCGGGAAGGGCGCCGTTGGAAAGGACGCCGTTGGAAAGGATATTGAGAGCGAAATAGCTCTGCCAGACGCGTTCTTTTTCGCGCAGATAATCCGGAGCGGTGAGTTTTTCTTTGATTGCCCGTCTGTCGCCGGTACCGAATTGCGATGCAAGATGTTTTCCGGCATCGCTGAAAAGATACTGTGCCTGCGCCGCCCCTTCTTCCGCTGCTTCCGTCGGATCCGGTTCTTTCTCTCTTTCTTCGATTTCCTTTTCCGGTTGTTTTTTCTGTATCGGGAAAGACGTATCTGCCGCCAGGGACGCGATTCCGGTCAGGGCGTCGGGATGGGCGACGAATTGATCTGTATAGGGCGCTTTTCCGGCGACGAAGGCTGTCGCCAGTTTTTCCATTTCTTCCCGTCCGCGCGCATGGGCAGCGCACAAGTCACGATAAAAGTCGTAATGAACATCGCAGTGGACATCGGATGTTCCGGTCCCGGCATCGAAACGGACGAAGCGGCGTTGCAGTTGTTCGGGATCGGTTTCCAGCCATTTGCGCAGGTAGACATAAGGGAAGAGTTCTTCTTCCGTGCCGTTGCACGGAACCGCCAGGGAATGGGGAATACCGGGAGATAATCCCGGCGGGGGATGAAGGGGGGAAGGGGCGGGAGCGGGGCGATGAGGCTGCTTGATGTCTTCGGTTTCGAAGATGGCCATTATTCCTTCAAAACGGTGTTCGTCGAATCTGCCGCCATGGCCGAAATAGATATCTCCGGCGATGGCAGTGCCGACGGTATTTTTCTCCGGGGATTGCGCGTGCTCGCCTGCGTGTACGTTGGCAATTTGCCGTAGCCTGCCACGGACATAGCAGCCGTTTTTGAAAGCGAAATTCACATTCGTCCAATGGTTCCGGAAAATGGCGACGGTATGAAAGTCGTTTGTATTTCCCCATGGATAAATCTTTACCGAGGAAGTCCCATCGAATAGAGGGCGGGCGATCGAAATTTCAAAAATGAGTTCGCCGTCGAGCGTGGTCCATGTTTTTTGCAGGGTGGCGTTCATAGCGGCATCCGGAAAACGGAATGTTTCTTCTGCGTCCGTCGGGAACGGAGGGCGGAGGTATTCATGGAAGGAGGAAAATGGGCGGCCCGCCCATCCGCCCATCGATGAAATCGGGGCAATGATGCATAAGGGCCGCCCGTGGCATTCTTTATGCCATCACCACGTTCTCGAGGTTGAAGGCGAAAGGTTGCGAATTGGGGCCGGGGCCGCCGCCGGTCATCACGATATCGGCGCTGGCGATGCCGAGCAGGGAAATTTCGGTATTGATATCGGAAATGATCGCGGAATTCATCACTTCTCCTTCGACGATTTGCGATGCCGCGCCGATCCAGATCGTCGGCTTGAATTGAAACACCGCTTTTTGTCCCGGAGCGACCGAGGTTTTGGTGGCGAGCAGGCGGCCGCCCTTGTAGATGTTGGCATTGATCGCTCCGCGCAGAAGATCGTTGCGTACCTGGACTTCCTTTGAATTGGTGCCGCCGCCCGCGTAGTTCAGCGTGTCGCCCGATCCGGTCAGGTGAACATGAAACAACTGGCCGTTCTGGGCCGACATCAACGGCGTGAAATTGCCGTAGCTGTCGCTGCAGCCGACTTCCATTCCCATCGGGTATGCGAAAGGATGGTTGTCGCCTTGCCCGCAATTTTTGATTACCTTCCAGGCGACCGAGAGTTCATCGAAATCGGTGGCGATGTTTTTCTGGAAAATCACGACCTGCGAATTGTTCATGTCGTTGGAACGGTTGATGAAATTGAGTTTGATGCTCATTGTCGTTACTCCATGGTTGATGGAAACGGCGCCCCATGCGCCGTCTCACGCTATCGTCACGCCGGTTGGACGGGACGAATGTTTTCGAGATTGAATTGATAATCGGTCGCGCCATCGCCCGTTCCGCCTCCGGTCATGACGATGTCGGCGCTGGCGATGCCTGCCAGGAACAGCTCGGTAGTGGTGCCGGAGACGATGGCCGAGGAAATGGAATCGCCTTCCTCGATTTGTGCGGCGGTGCAGATCAGTAGCGCCGGATTGAATGCGAATACCGCTTTTTGCTGGGGGGCGACGTTTTTCTTTGTCGCCAGAAGGCGCCCGCCAAGGTAGACATTGGCATCGACGGCGCCGCGCGGAAGATCGTTTTTCAGTTCGATATCGGTTCGGCCCGGTGCCCGGCAGAGGAGACGCAATATCCGCCCCTGCCGCCCCGATTGTCCGGCTATGCGCGGCTGAACCGCGAAACGTTCGCCGCCGTGGGCGGTGAGGCGTGGCGAATGGTTGCCGAATTCGTCTCCGATGCCGGCTTCCATTTCCGAGGGATAAACGAATGGGTGGTAACAATTGCGCCCGCAGTACCGGATCACTTTCCACGCCACCGCTAGGGCATCCAGGTCGGGGGCGGTATTTTTCACGAACAGCAGGATGTCCGGCGTGCCGTTGTCCTCGGAGCGGTTGATGAATCGCAGTTGAATCGACATTTCTGGCCTCGGGATTTCTTTCGTCCGGCGGGAATCGCCAAGTGACGATAAGTGACGATGTATGAGGTCAGAATAGAAACATCTCCGGGAGGTGACAATTACATGTCATTACATGGGGCAGCAGGAGATTACAGGGGATTACACCGGACTGCGCGACGTATGACGATTTCCGTAAATGGACGTGCAGGAACCTTCGGAGCGTTCCGCGAACGTCCGTTTTTGCGATACCGGGTAACGCTCAGATAGTTTGAGGGGCGGTAGTAACCATGACGTTCGCCGTTGTGCCGGAAAAAAATCCCTCGATGCTGTTGCCGCGTACGATTTCAAAAGAATAGGCAGGGAAGCGCACTTCCCCCCGGCGCCGGTCGACGAGACGAGATCACGGCGCGGGACGAGACAAT
>JAVBTC010000045.1:0-54643 GCA_031556405.1 Rhodocyclaceae bacterium | reverse complement strand
ATTGTCTGGCCGAAAATCTTGAAGGTACCGTCCGGCTGCGGTTCGGCACGGGCGCGCACAGCGGCGAGGTCGGAACCGGCGGAAGGTTCGGTGAGGTTCATCGTGCCGGTCCATTCGCCGCCGATCATCTTCGGCAGGAAGGTCTGTTTCTGTTTATCGGAACCGGCGATCGTCAACGCTTCGATCGCGCCCTGCGTCAGCATCGGGCACAGCGCGAAGGCCATGTTCGCCGATTTCCACATTTCATTGACGGCGGTGCTGACCAGTTTCGGCAGCCCCTGCCCTCCGAATTCGGGTTTGCACGGCAGCGCCGTCCAGCCGTTTTCGTAAAACTCGCGGTAGGTTTCCTTGAATCCAGCGGCCACCGTCACCGCGTTGTTGGCCCATTTCGCGCCTTCGCGGTCGCCCGGAATGTTGAGCGGAGCGAGTTTGTCCTGCGCGAATTTCGCCGCTTCTTCCAGAATGGCGTCGACCGTTTCCGGCGCGGCATCCTCGTAACCTGGGAATTGCGCGACCTGCTCCAGCCCGGCAAGCTGATTCAGTACAAAACGAATGTCGCGAAGAGGTGCAATATAGTTGCTCATGTGATTGTCGTCCTTTGTTGATATGGTTATGTCGCGGCGGCCGGGCATCCTGTTGACACGCCGCCTCCCTGGTACCTCTGGTACTACTGTTGCTACTGTTTACCGAGATAAAACGAATCTTTGAAGCTTACCACCCATTGCGGGCGATAGACGACGAACAACGTGATCATCATTCCCGAAAGCCAGGCTTCGGGAAAAGCGATCAGAAGTGTCGTGGGCAGATATTCCCCGAACAGGAATTCGCTGCCATAGGGGCTTGCCGCAGAAAGCAGCAGACTGGAAACCAGCCCCACCGCGAGAATCGTGAGCCCCGCGCCAAAAAAGGCATTAGCGAAAATATAGACAAAAATCTGCCGCGGCAGAAAGCGTTCGGAAAAACGCAGCACCGCATGGCTGACGAAAACGGGCACCGCGCCCATGGTCAGCGCGTTTACCGCGAAATATTCCCAGCCAATCGCACCGTTCAACGCCACGGCGGTGAGCACCACGCAGAGGCCGATGAACGCAAGCCACGGCCCGAATGCGAGCGTGAATACCGTGCCACCGAGCAAGTGCAAAGCGAATCCTGGTTTGACGCCTGCCTTCATGCTCCAGAGAAGCATCAGCGCGACGATGAACCCCAGCCAGATGTTGAACCGGGCGCCCCGTTCGCCGGCGCCGTCCTCCGCGCTCAGATGCCGCCACGGCGCATGAAACAGGGCGTAAACGAAAAGAACGGCAAACGCGGCCCAGGAAACGAGAATCCAATCGGTGCCGAGAATGCCGTCCGTGATGTTCATTTACGCCCTCGTCGTGCTTTTCCCTCTTACAGCGCTCCGGTCATTTCCGGAACCGCAGCGAAGAGGTCCGCCACCAGGCCGTAATCTGCAACCTGGAAGATCGGCGCATCGGGATCCTTGTTGATCGCCACGATCACCTTGGAATCCTTCATTCCGGCCAGATGCTGGATCGCGCCGGAAATCCCGACGGCGATGTAAAGCTGCGGAGCGACGATCTTGCCGGTCTGCCCGACCTGATAGTCGTTCGGCACGAACCCGGCATCAACCGCGGCGCGGGAAGCACCCAGTGCGGCACCGAGTTTGTCGGCCAGCGGTTCGAGCAGTTTGTGGAAGTTTTCGCCGTTGCCCATGCCGCGCCCGCCGGAAACGACGATCTTGGCGGCGGTAAGCTCGGGACGCGTCGATTCGCTCAGCTCGCGCTTGACGCACTGGCTTTGCTGGCGGTCCGGCCCGGCGGCAACCGATTCGACCGCGGCACTGCCGCCGTCGCCGACGGCATCGAAAGCGGTGCCGCGAACGGTGAGCACTTTGATCGGATCGGAACTTTTCACCGTCGCAATCACGTTACCGGCATAAATGGGATGCACGAACGTATCGGGTCCCTGAATCCCGGTGATATCGGAAATCTGCGCCACGTCGAGCAGCGCGGCAACGCGCGGCAACAGGTTTTTACCGCAGGAGGTGGCCGCCGCCAGGATGTGGGTGTAGCCGTTCTTGGCGATCGGAACGATCAGCGCCGCCAGATTCTCGGCACTTTGATTGGCATAATGCGCCGCATCGACATGCTTGACCGCGCTGACGCCCTGGATGCGCGCCGCTTGCGCGGCAACGTCGGCACAGTTGCTGCCGGCGACCAGCAAGTGGCAATCGCCGCCCAGCTTGGTCGCCGCGGTCACGGCGTTGCGGGTGGCGGGCTTGAGGTTCTGATTGTCGTGTTCGGCAATGATGAGAATGGCCATGTCGGATTACCTTTATAACCTTGAAAGTCTTTGAATGAATTGAAGAAACCGTCCGCCGCCTTTACAGCACCTTGGCTTCGTTCTTGAGCTTGGCGATCAGTTCGCCCACGTCGGCAACCTTGACGCCTGCCTGGCGCTTGGGCGGCTCGGCGAAGGAAACGAAGGTCAGCCGCGGCGCGATGTCGGCGCCCAGCGCTTCGGGTTTCAAGGTTTCCAGAGGCTTCTTCTTCGCTTTCATGATATTGGGCAACGTGGCATAGCGCGGCTCGTTCAGGCGCAGGTCGGTGGTAATGACCGCCGGCAGATTCATCTGCAGCGTTTCCAGACCACCGTCGATTTCACGCGTCACGTCCAATTTTCCGTCGGCGACGACAACCTTGGAAGCGAACGTGGCCTGCGGCCAGTCGAGCAATGCGGCAAGCATCTGGCCGGTCTGGATGGCATCGTCGTCGATCGCCTGTTTGCCAAGGATGACGACCTGCGGCGCTTCCTTCTCGACCAAGGCCTTGAGCAGTTTGGCAACCCCCAGGGGCTGCAGTTCCGCATCGCATTCAACATGCAGCGCGCGGTCCGCGCCCAGCGCCAACGCGGTGCGCAGCGTTTCCTGCGCCGCTGCGGGACCGGCGGTGACGACAACCACTTCGGTCGCGGTGCCTGCTTCCTTGAGCCGCACGGCTTCTTCCACCGCGATTTCGTCGAAGGGATTCATCGACATTTTGACGTTCGCAATATCCACCCCGCTCCCATCCGCTTTCGCGCGTACCTTGACGTTGTAGTCAACGACTCGTTTCACCGGTACCAGAATTTTCATGTGCTATTCCTTTTACTTTTGTGGAGATCTAACAAAAAAGAGTAAAAATACAGCAAAAAAAGCGGTTAAAAGCGAAAGTCATAAAATGCCCCGAAGCGTTTTTCATTATCTTCAGTGCATTCCGTAGCCTTTGGCTTTCTCCGCATTCGGCGTAAAGCGCAGATTTGAAGCGAACCCAAAAAACGCAAACTACGTCGGACCATACTTGCCGTATGAACAATGTACGGTAACGTGTGGAAAAAACCCTGTCAACCGCGAAAAACAGGAAAAAACCGAAATCCCGGAGACACGGGAATGAGGCGGCGCAAGGCGCGGGAGAACGATGAGGGAAAAATTTCCCGCTCCTTATCGTGCGCGCCCATGACCAAATTATTTTGGTTAATTAATTCCTTATCAAAGCCAAATACCCACAATAAACAATATTTAACATCAATTATAATCTTCGGGAATGAAAACCCTACTTCTGCGCCATCACTTTGCATGTCATGCTTATATTTTTTGCACCCCGCCGCGCTAGGCCGCCGGGCATGCCGGGATGCCTCACATGAAGCGGGTACAAGTGCGCACAAGCGCTATAAAGTAGAATAATTCCCTCAAGTTTTTGGAGCAGAAAGCAAAACCATCATGTTCAGCCGCTTGCGCGAAGATATCAATTCCGTTTTTTCCCGCGACCCCGCAGCCCGTTCGGTATGGGAAGTCATCACCTGCTATCCGGGAATTCATGCACTGCTGCTGCACCGTCTTGCACATTGGCTGTGGTCGTGCCGGTTGCGCTGGCTCGGCCGTTTCGTTTCGCATTGCTGCCGTTTTCTGACGGGGATCGAAATCCACCCCGGCGCGACCATCGGCCGACGCTTTTTCATCGACCACGGCATGGGCGTGGTCATTGGCGAAACGGCGATCATCGGCGACGACGTGACGCTCTATCACAGCGTCACGCTCGGCGGCACTTCCTGGAGCAAGGGCCGACGCCATCCGACGCTCGGCGACGGCGTGGTCGTCGGTGCCGGCGCGAAAGTGCTGGGACCGATCACGGTCGGTGCCGGCGCGAAAGTCGGTTCGAATGCAGTGGTAGTGAAGGATGTTCCCCAGGGCGCGACGGCGGTAGGCAATCCGGCGCGGATCATCGACGGCGAACAGGCTCACAGACGCGAAGCGAAAGCCGGGGAAATGGGATTTTCCGCCTACGCGCTGGGAAAAGATGTGGACGATCCGCTGGCACAGGCCATTCACGGCCTCCTCGATCATGCCGTGGAAACCGACCGGCGGCTGACACTGTTGCTCGAACGGCTCGAACGGATCGGCGTCGACATCGACGATGAACTGGCGACCGCGGATCGTTTCGACCCCAATTACCTGAGTAAAATAGTTGACTAATTTCCGGCGCCGCGGGTATAGTCGACAGGATCAAAGGGATATATAAAAGCGAAACCAATAATACCTATGTCGTCGAGCGGGAGGTCAATGCCGAACGGAACCGGATGGATGTGGTTTCAGAGGGTTCCGGAGCGGTCCCACTATTGACTCCGACAGAGGAAAAAGGAGAAAAGATGAAACTTACGACCAAAGGCCGTTTCGCCGTTACCGCGATGATCGATCTGGCACTCCATGGCAGCCAGGGACCGGTGGCCTTGGCAGGAATCAGTAAACGGCAGGATATTTCTCTATCGTATCTGGAACAATTGTTCGGCAAACTGCGCCGCCACAATCTGGTGGAAAGCGTGCGCGGTCCGGGCGGCGGCTATTGCCTGGCGCGTCAATTGGAACAGATCAACGTTGCGGAAATCATTCAGGCCGTCGACGAACCGATCGACGCAACGCAGTGTGGCGGAAAAGGCGATTGCCGGAATGCGGACAATTGCATGACGCATGACCTGTGGATGACACTGAACGCCAAAATGTACGAGTATCTGGCATCCGTTTCCCTGCGCGATCTGGTCACCCAGCACGCACAGAAATACGGCATTACCGTCGTGACACCCATTTCGCGCCACACGCAAATGGCGCCTCCGCGCCCCAGTTCCGCGCGCGCGGCGGCACGTTCGCGGCTGGTGGTCAGTGCGTGAGATGAGGGCCTTCGCCTCATTCGCGATGCGCTGACCGCTTCCAATCCACAATCGATTTTCCGGCTATTTCGCGTATCCTTCCCGCATTTTTCCGTTCCCTCCTTCTTTTATCCCTGTTTCTCCATTTTTCTATTCCGTCCCTTGCGCGATGCCCGCACCGGTCTATTTCGATCACAACGCGACGACGCCGCTCGATCCGGCGGTGTTCGAAGCGATGGTGCCGTTTCTGCGCGAACGCTTCGGCAATGCATCAAGCCGCCATGGCTACGGACGCGAGGCGCGACAGGCCATCGACGAAGCACGGCAAAAGGTGGCGGCGGCGGTTGACGCGCACCCGACGGAAATCGTTTTTACCGGCGGAGGCTCGGAAACGAACAATCTTTTCCTGAAAGGAGCGGCGGTGGCACTGCGTCCAAAGCCGGATCTCGCGAATGCCATGTCCTCCCCATCTTCCGCGCCGTTGCTTGCCCCGTTGCTTGCCATATCGGCGGTGGAGCATCCCTGCGTGCTCGAACCGGCGCGACAGCTTCAACGCCGGGGCTGGCAGGTACGATACATCGCCGTCGACGGCGAAGGGCGTATCGACAGGGAAAGCTATGCGGCGATCCTGGCCGAAAAACCGCGGCTGCTCTCGATCATTCACGCCAACAACGAAACCGGCGTGGTCCAGGATATCGCCGCGCTGGCGGCAAAGGCGCAGCCATCCGGCGCCTGGTTCCACAGTGACGCGATTCAGACTTTTGGTAAAATTCCGCTTGGTTTCCGCGCACTCAATGCCAAAGGTGTAAATGCGATCAGTATCTCCGCGCACAAGATCGGCGGCCCCAAGGGCGCGGCGGCGCTGGTGCTCGACAAACGGGTCGAACTCGAACCGCTGATCGCCGGCGGCGGTCACGAGCGCGGCCTGCGCTCCGGCACGGAGAACGTTGCGGCGATCGTCGGTTTCGGTGTCGCCTGCGAACGCGCGGCGGCAACGCTTGCCGAACGCGGCGAGAAATTGCGCCAGCTGCGGCAGCACCTTACAGACGGCCTCGCCGTTCTGGGCGCGCGCTGCTTCGGGGAAGGCGTCTCCGAAGACGAACGGTTGCCGAACACGGTTTATTTCGCCTGTCCCGGAATCGACGGCGAAACACTGGTGGGAATGCTCGATCGCGCCGGATTCGCCGTTTCCAGCGGCGCGGCATGTTCCGGCGCCGCCGTGTCGGGTCCGGGGTTGGGCCAAAGCCCGATGCATGCCTCGCACGTGCTGGCGGCAATGGGTGTAGCCCCGGAACTGGCGCGCGGCGCGGTGCGGATCAGCCTGGGCCAGGGGAACGAAGAGCGGCATATCAACGACTTTTTACTGACATTGACGGTAACTTTGCAGCAATTACGCGGTCTGACTGCCGTCAGCATGAAAACTTGAAGCAATGTCCACAGTAATGACTTCGCAGGAGAGCACCCAATGTTGAAATTGCCGATCTATCTCGACTATTCGGCGACGACGCCCGTCGATCCGCGCGTCGCGGAAAAGATGATTCCCTACCTGGTCGAGCACTTCGGCAACCCCGCATCGCGTTCCCACAGCTTCGGCTGGGAGGCGGAACGCGCGGCGGAGGAAGCACGGGAAGAAGTAGCGCGCACCGTGGGCGCCGACCCGAAAGAAATCGTCTGGACCTCCGGCGCCACCGAATCGGACAACTTGGCGATAAAAGGCGCGGCGCACTTTTACTCGGGCAAGGGCAAGCACGTGATCACCGTGAAAACCGAGCACAAGGCGGTGCTCGACACCTGCCGCCAGCTTGAGCGCGAAGGATTCGAAGTCACATATCTCGACGTACGGGAAAACGGCCTGATCGACCTCGATACATTCAAGGCCGCATTGCGGCCCGATACCATTCTCGCCTCGGTGATGTTCGTCAACAACGAAGTCGGCGTTATCCAGCCGATCGCCGAGATCGGCGAGATCTGCCGTGACAAAGGCATCGTCTTCCACGTAGACGCGGCACAGGCCAACGGCAAGGTGGAGATCGATCTGGAAAAACTGAAGGTCGATCTGATGAGTTTTTCGGCGCACAAAATCTATGGCCCGAAAGGTATCGGCGCCCTCTACATCCGCAGGAAACCGCGCGTGCGGCTCGAAGCGCAGATGCACGGCGGCGGCCATGAACGCGGATTCCGCTCCGGCACCCTGCCGACACACCAGATCGTTGGAATGGGCGAAGCCTTCCGCATCGCGCGCGAGGAAATGCCCGCCGAATGCGTGCGCGTCGGCAAGCTGCGCGACCGGCTTTTGAACGGCATCCGCGACATCGAGGCAACCTATGTAAACGGCGACCTCACCCATCGCGTGCCGCACAATCTGAATATCAGTTTCGCTTACGTCGAAGGTGAGTCGATGATCATGGCACTGAAAGACCTTGCTGTCTCATCGGGTTCCGCCTGTACCTCGGCCTCGCTCGAACCTTCCTACGTACTTCGCGCGCTGGGGCGCGACGACGAACTCGCACACAGTTCGATCCGCTTCACGCTCGGACGGTTCACCACCGAGGCCGAAATCGATTACACGATCAGCCTTCTGCACCAGAAAATCAGCAAGCTGCGCGATTTGTCGCCGCTGTGGGAAATGGTGCAGGAGGGGGTCGATCTGAATACCGTGCAGTGGGCGGCGCACTGAAAGCCGCCTTTCGAAACCTGCGCATTGAAGTTTGAAAGGAGCGCATCATGTCCTATAGCGTCAAAGTCATCGATCACTACGAAAATCCGCGCAACGTCGGTTCGTTCGCCAAGGACGAAGACGGCATCGGCACCGGCATGGTCGGCGCGCCGGCTTGCGGCGACGTCATGAAACTGCAGATCAAGGTAGGCGAGGGCGGCGTCATCGAAGATGCCAGGTTCAAAACCTACGGCTGCGGTTCCGCGATCGCATCGAGCTCGCTGGTCACCGAATGGGTCAAGGGCAAGACGGTCGACGAAGCCCTGGCGATCAAGAATACGCAGATCGCCGAGGAACTGGCGCTGCCGCCGGTCAAGATCCACTGCTCCATTCTCGCCGAGGACGCGATCAAGGCCGCGGTTGCCGATTACAAGAAAAAACGCGGCGAAAAACCCAGTGCCTGAGAAACACGTTCAACCCCAATGAATGAAAGGGATAAGAGATGGCGGTAACACTGACCAAAGACGCGGCGGATCACATTGCCAAATTTCTCGCCAAACGGGGCAAGGGTGTCGGCCTGCGGCTCGGCGTGCGCACCAGCGGCTGCTCCGGGATGGCCTATAAACTCGAATTCGCGGATGAAGTCGGCCCCGAGGATGTGCGCTTCCAGTCGCATGGCGTGACCGTGCTGGTCGATCCGAAGAGCTTGCCCTATCTCGACGGCACCGAACTCGACTATGGCCGCGAAGGCATGAACGAAGGATTCCGTTTCAACAATCCGAATATCAGGGACGAATGCGGCTGCGGCGAATCGTTCAATGTCTGATCCCGGAAATTTTCGGCCACTCCGCTAAATCCGCTAAATCCATTAAACGATCGAATGGCGCCGCCGCATGAATCTCGACGACGATCATTTCACCCTCTTTGGCCTGCCGCAGCGCTTCCGCATCGATCCGACACTCCTGGAAGTCCGTTACCGCGAAGCGCAGGCGCAGGTGCACCCCGACCGCTTCGTCCAGGCAGGAGAAGCCGACCGGCTGTTGTCGCTGCAATGGGCGACACGGGTCAACGAAGCCTCGCAGACGCTGAAAAAACCGCTTGCGCGCGCGACCTATCTGTTGCAGTTGAACGGCCAGGAAATCGACGCCGAACGCAATACGGCGATGCCCGCCGATTTTCTGCTGGAGCAGATGGAGTGGCGCGAGGGCGTCCAGGAAGCGCGCGCCGCCGGAAATCATCATGAACTCGAGCATCTCCACCACCGCCTGCGCGAATATCTTGCCGGCGCCTACGACACACTGGCCGTCCTGCTCGACGACGACCGCGACTGGCTCGCCGCCGCCGATCAGGTGCGCCGCCTGATGTTTCTGGAAAAACTCTCGAACGAAATCGACGATGCCCTGATCGCATGCGAAGAATGACAACGCCGACGGCACAATGTGCCCACGCGCGGCCCACGCGCCCAAAACGGAAGAATTAAAATAATTTCGGACGAAAACAAGCTACAATAGAGGATGATAATTTAATGTTAATTGTAATTTTCCGATAGCGGTTCTTCACTGTCCGGACTTTCCGGCCAAATGTTCGGCAACAAACGTCCCTTCAGACACAACTCCAAACGCCCCTCAACACCTCCCGACGCCCTCCCAACGTCCCCTTATGGCACTGCTACAAATCGCGGAACCCGGCCAATCGACAGCGCCGCATCAGCACCGGCTGGCGGTCGGAATCGATCTCGGCACCACCAACTCCCTCGTCGCTACCGTGAAAAGCAGCATGGCGGTGGTATTGAACGACGAATTCGGCCGCCCCCTGCTGCCGTCGGTCGTCCGCTACGATGCCGCCGGCGTTGCCGCGGTCGGCTACGATGCCCGCGCGAAACAGACGGAAGACCCGAAAAACACCGTCGTCTCGGCCAAGCGCTTCATGGGCCGTGCCCGCAACGACATCGCGCACGTCGAATCGCTCCCCTATGAATTTGTCGACGCCCCCGGCATGGTTCGGCTCGTCACCGCGGCGGGCGTAAAAAGCCCGGTGGAAGTTTCCGCCGAAATCCTGAAAACCCTGCGCCAGCGCGCGGAAGCCGCGCTCGGCGGCCCACTGGTCGGTGCCGTGATCACCGTCCCCGCCGATTTCGACGATGCACAGCGGCAGGCAACCAAGGACGCCGCGCGCATCGCCGGCCTCAACGTCCTGCGGCTTCTCAACGAACCGACCGCGGCGGCGCTCGCCTACGGACTGGAACACGCCGCCGAAGGCGTCTATGCCGTTTACGACCTCGGCGGCGGCACCTTCGACATCTCGATCCTGCGCCTTTCGCGGGGAATTTTCGAAGTGCTCGCCACCGGCGGCGATTCCGCGCTCGGCGGCGACGACTTCGACCAGCGCATCTTCTGCTGGATTCTCGAACGCGCCCAGCTCACCCCGCTTTCCTCCGAAGACGCCCGGCTGCTGCTCATCCACGCGCGCGAGGCGAAGGAATATCTGACGCAGCACGGCGAAGCGCGCATCGTCACGCGGCTTTCCACCGGCGAAACCGTCGATCTCACGCTGACGACGCCGGAAATGAACGAAATCACGCAAACCCTGGTGGCGAAAACCCTGCAACCGGTGAAAAAAGCCCTGCGCGACGCAGGCCTGACCGTCAGGGACATCAAGGGCGTGGTCATGGTCGGCGGCGCCACGAGAATGCCGCAGATCCAGCGCGCCGTCGGCGAATTCTTCGGCCAGGAACCGCTCAACAACCTCGATCCCGACAAGGTCGTCGTCCTCGGCGCCGCAACCCAGGCCAACCTGCTTGCCGGCAACCGCAGCGCGGACAGCGGCGACTGGCTGTTGCTCGATGTCATCCCTCTCTCGCTGGGCATCGAAACCATGGGTGGCATCATCGAAAAACTGATCCCGCGCAACTCCACCCTGCCGGTGGCGCGGGCGCAGGATTTCACCACCTTCAAGGACGGCCAGACCGCGATGGCGATTCACGTCGTCCAGGGCGAGCGCGAACTGGTCGACGACTGCCGCTCGCTCGCCCGCTTCGAACTGCGCGGCATTCCGCCGATGGTGGCCGGCGCGGCAAGGATCCGCGTCACTTTCCAGGTCGATGCCGACGGCCTGCTCTCCGTCTCCGCGCGCGAGGAAACCTCCGGCGTTTCGGCCCAGATTGCCGTCAAACCCTCTTACGGCCTCAGCGACGACGAAATCGCCGGCATGCTCCAGGATTCCCTCGAACACGCCAAAGACGACGCCTTCAAGCGCGCGCTGAAAGAAACCCAGGTCGAGGCGCAGCGCCTCATCGAAGCCGTGCATTCGGCGCTGAAAAGCGACGGCGACCTGCTCAACGAAAGCGAATACGCCCGCATCGAAGCCGCCATCACCCGCCTGCAGGCCGCCGCGCTCGGCGACAACCGGCGCCCGATCATGCTGGCGATGGACGACCTGGAAGCCGAAAGCAAGGACTTTGCCGCGCGGCGCATGGACAAATCGATCCGCGCCGCCTTCGCCGGCAAAAAAGTGGATGACATCGTCCTCGTCGGGGAAAAGGGAACCTCTCGGGAAGGCCACGGGGAAAGCCACAGGGAGAGCGCGAAATGACGCGACTGACCGTTTTACCGCACGTCGAACTATGCCCCGAAGGCGTGGCGATCGAAGCCGAGCCGGGCAAATCGATCTGCGAAAACCTGCTCGAACACGGCATCGAAATCGACCATGCCTGCGAAATGTCGTGCGCCTGCACCACCTGTCACATCATCGTCCGCGAAGGCGGCGCCTCGCTTCCCCCGCCCGAGGAAGACGAAGAAGACATGCTCGACAAAGCCTGGGGACTGGAACCCGACTCCCGCCTCTCCTGTCAGGCGATCGTCGGCCAGACGCCGCTCACGGTCGAAATCCCGCGGTACAGCATCAACATGACGAAGGAGGGCAAACGATGAAATGGCTCGACATCGGCGATATCGCTGTGGAACTGTGCGAAGCGCACCCGGACGTCGATCCGGCGCACATCAATTTCGTAGACCTGATGCAATGGGTGATCACCCTGCCCGGCTTCGACGACGACCCCAGGCACTGCGGCGAAAAAATTCTCGAAGCGATCCAGCAGGCGTGGATCGAAGAGAAAGAATGACCGGTTTTTTCGCGTAAAAAATTCTAAATATATATAATAATTTCATCTTGGATATCACTACAACAATCAGATGAAATTCAACTAAATTTGGAATCTTGTAGTCCACTTCCAGAGAAAAGCAGCGCTCATCAATCGACATACAAGAAAAACGCCTCGGCGCACCGCCATGCAGATCCGGGGAAACCGTAATGATGAACCCGCACAAACATTGCCGGTTCCCCAAGAAAACGGTTGCCCCCTATAAAAATAACTTCCTCGCTCATTTCCGGGGAGACAGAAATCCAAGAAACGCTCCCCGGCTGTACAGATGAAAACGCATAGCATATGCTTAATCATTTCAGGAGCAACACACTCTTCTCAGGAGGTCATCATGTCGAAACTCGTTGCCGTCGTATTGTCCAGTCTGTTCATCGCCAATATGGCTTTTGCCCAGTCAGCCTCCGATTGCGAAGCCAAGGCAATCGACAAGAACGGAAAGGCGCTCGCCGGCGCCGCCAAAACCTCGTTCATGAAAAAATGCGAAGCCGACGCTCTCACTGCATCCTGTGAGCCCAAAGCAGTAAGCAAAGACGGAAAACCCCTTGCAGGCGCGGCCAAGACGTCATTCATGAAAAAGTGCGAAGCCGAAGCCGTAACCGCTGCCTGTGAAACCAAGGCAGTAAGCAGCGCGGGAAAACCCCTTGCCGGCGCTGCCAAGGCTTCCTTCATCAAAAAATGCGAAGCTGAAGCAAAAAACTAGCACTGGCGTAAGAATCAGCAAGCAATTCGCAATTCTGGCCGCTGGACCAAGCGGCCAGAAAAAACGAGACAGTCCAAATCGCTTTTGTTTCAGTCCGAATACCTGTAAGAGGCACGATCCGTAATAAAAATGAAAAACGAGTTGTTTTTTATTCAAATAACGTGCAACAAACTCCGTCCGGCTATACAGATACAGTAAATTCATGAATGGAAGCATTCATGTAATTTGGACATACAAAAATAAGGGGGACACTCTACCTGCCGCAGAAAAGGATGGTCTTGGCAGATGCTGCCCTAGAGCGTGTTATGAACTTGCAAAATTTCTCTTTAAAATCAAATAGTTGAAACACCGGACGATTGAGGCAGTTATTGCGTAACCCATTGATAAAAAAATGTTTTTCAGAAGTCCATAACACGCTCTAGCGGCAAGCGGACCTCGCCACTGTTACTGCAGAATGAAATCTATCGTCTGTGAACTGATTCGACAGTCCGTCGTAGTGCAAGCGAGGAATGATGCCTTCCCAGCCAGGCGCAGCCGGAGCATTCAAAAAGATAAGATAGGTCATTTTGTCCTCCAGATCTTCTTTGAGTGAATCCGTTGGACGCGGGATGTATTTGAAATTACTGATTGTCTTCGGCACCTCATCGGCTCTTCCCTTCAGTAACTCGATAAGCTTGAGATCACCCGTCTGAAGCTCACCTCCAGTTTGATGTCGTGCTTGTAGGTTTACTACCTTCGCGATAAACACCAGATTCGCAAACTTACACCCCGCTCTTACTCGCTGCTCTAGCGGAGTTATACCTCCTGCAGGAGGGGCAGCATCGGTTCCCGGTGCAAGCAGCCAGAAAAGCAGAATGATGATGAAACGGCGTTGAATCATGAGCCTTAACGTTGGAAGTAAGTGATCGTCGAAACGGCAATGTTACGGAGGAAATCCAAAGCGAAGCTTGGCTTTTGCATGTCAAGGTTGAACGTATTGCCAGCCATTATATGCCCAGAAATTAATGTCATTGCGTTTGAGTTTTGCTTTGAATCCGACTGGCAACCTATCGTCAATAATTTGTTTGCTCAAGAAGACTGTACAGATCAAATATTCGCCTGACACAGATGTATCCATTTGAAACAGAAACGCTCTAGCGGCGCGGAGCCTTCAATATCGCGTCGATATTGCGGAGCGCCGCGTTTGCCCGGGCTCTGCCCCAGAAAATCGCGGGCAGATTCAGCACGGGGACCAGGAACATCAAATAGAACAGCAACTGAAGGCCACCGGCCAGTTCCATGCCCCGGAAGGTTCGCGGTTGCATCACACCGCTGAAAGACGAATTTTCCATCGCTTCGTCCCATAGGCCCAGTTGGCGGCAAACCATGCTGAAGCCGACGATCGCGAACAGAGAACTCACCGCACTAAAGAACCAGCCGACTTTTATCGGCACGGTCAGGTCGATGAAAAAAATCCGGAGCACCATGACGGCGAGAAGAGGCATCTGCACCAGCACAGCAAAAAGCAAAAATCTGCTGGCGGATTGCAAAGAGCCTTGAATACGGCGGATTTCACGGTTTGTAGTCATAAGGTGGAGCAATAGGACAGATGCGGGGCTACATCGTCCTCTATTCTATTCGACCTGGCAGCGGCACACGCAGGCCCATGCCCAGTTTCCACGGTTCCTTGGCAAAACAGTGATGCTGCTTGAACGGCAAAGCATGCCACGGCTGTCACGATGACAATAAACGCCAAGTGTGCCGTGGACAGCATGGCATAGAACATCGTCCTGGCGACAGATTCAGCGCTGGATTACACCGGTGCCACCGCTTTGTTGATGCTGTTTGATCCGCTATTTGACCCGTATTCCCTCTTCGATTCGTCTACCGGAGAGTAATACGCTCTTTCCTTCACCGATGAGGAAATTCTCATGAAAAAAATAGCAACTATCTGCCGGGCAAGGATTTTTCACCGAGGAACAAAATATCGACAGAAAGCTGAAGGCCGCCGTTACCCGATTGCCATTGGAAAAAGCCCGCACCAATAAAAGTCTTCATTGATTTGACAATACTTTCAGGAAGATTTGTTCACAAGCCGGAATATAGATTCACGTTTATTCCTGTTATTTCATTACGACATACTTGTTTATTCCTTATAGATCAGAGCAGAATAATCATTAATAAATCAAACAATCGAAAAATATAATATTTCGGGAAAACAATGGAATACGTTTCTTATAACGACACAAGGATATTTCAATGTTTTCACATTTTTTGAAGAGGGATATCACAGAAACAAAACTTTAATATCAAAACAGTATTAATATTTCCTGCTTTTCGACCCATCCGCTTTTGATGAATTCATCTTATTTTTAAGGAACTATTCATGCAAGCAACTCATTATCGGCGTTTTCTGTTACCGGCATTTACTACTGTTCTGCTTGCCGGCAGTATGACAGCACAAGCCGCAACCATTGAAGTACGTTCATTCGAAGACGAAATTTCCGCCCGCGCCTGTACATTGCGAGGTGCAGCGAAAGTGATCAATGACGGCCGTACCGACCTGACAAACAATGCCTGCAAAATTGCAACGAACCTTTCCAAAGCCGCTTTCGGCGTCGACGATACGATTGTTTTTTACGCCAGTTATATTGGCCAGGCGGTTACGCTATCGAGTCCGGTTGAGATTCGTAAATCCGTCACAATAACTACCGGTACAAATGCTCCGTTTCAAAACGCTGGATTACAAACGACGCTCAATGGAAGCGGGCGCAACGGGATTCTAAAATTCATGGATTCATCGGGCACATCGGCATCGCCGTTTAAAATCGTCGTCCGCAATGTCAATTTCACCAATGCGGGACCAGCCACCACTGGCGGCGCCAATGCCGCACTTTTTTTTCAATCCCCGGCCGAAAGCTCCTCGCTGTTAATCCAGCGCAGTGACTTTAGCGACAACCGGGCCGAGGCGATTTTTGCGGGAAATATTTCAAATAAAACGGACATCACTTTTCGTAATACAAATTTTGCCAACAATTCGGCGGATCAAAGCGACAGCATGATTTACCTTCATGGAAGAGCAGCTAGTGGCACAATGGTCAACTTCAACGTCACGATCAATGACAGTACGTTTACCAACAACACGGCCAAACGCAGTCCGATTTATTACACAGGTGCCGGCATACTGGGTATTTACCGGTCTACTTTCAGTAACAACCAGAGTTTGAACGGCGAAGGCGGTGCGATAAAAATTTTTGGCGAACCCAACATAGTTACACCAAAACCGGTCAATCTCGTCAACATTGCCTATTCGCATTTCATCGGCAACAAGGCAACGCGCAGTTCGCCCACTGGTGCTTCTGGTGGGGCAATCCAATCAATCTATATGAAATTGAATATCAGCGATTCAAGCTTCATCGGCAACAGTGCTTATGACTCAGGCAATTTTGGATCCGGCGGTGCGATCGATGCCAGCATAAACCACGGCATTCACACGGATAATGCCATCAATATTACGCGGAGCACATTTGCCGAAAATATTGCCGGAAGAATAAACAACCCTTCATCCAGCGCAAGAGGCGGCGCAATTAGTGTTTCTGGAAATGCCTGGCCGTATCGAGACGATTGGGATACGCGAATGAATATTTCCCATTCAACTTTCAGCGACAATTATGCATCAGAGATATCCGGCGGTACATCAATGCACGCAAATGGTATTAGCATTCATGGAGTACACCTGACTCTCGTCAATCACAATAATATTGATGGAAGGACAATCAGAGCCGTCACTGCGCAACCACAAGCCAATATTCTTTTGTATAACAGCCTGATCTCTGGAAACGGTAGCCAAGGCCATTGCGCCGGTAACTCAGGAATTCCGCAGACCGGTGCCACCAACCTCGTCTGGAGAAATGGCGCACCCGACACCTCGTGCGGCGGATTGATTGCCAACCCCAGCGACCCGCAACCAACGATTGCATCGCTCGCGAACAACGGCGGCCCGACTCCGACTCATGAGCTGTTGCCCGGTAGCCCGGCAATCGACGCCGGTGACCCGGCCTATGTAATGATGTATGAGCCTTCTTATTATGGTTCCGGTGAATGGATTCCCGCAAAAGGCGACCAGCGTTATTTCTATCGGCCGCAGGGCGATTTGCCCGACATTGGTGCTTATGAAACATCCGCTATCGGCATACGCTGATAATTTACTAAAATCAGTGAAGACACCAATCAGCCGTAGCATCTCGTCGTAAACAAAACGGGGAGTCAATTTAAATTGACTCCCCGTTTTTTTATTTGGCTTTCAACCATATAAAAAATAAAATACTAAACGCGCATATATTTTATATCATTGATGAAAAGCCATTTCCAGAAGAGAACATTATTCCTCTTCATCTCTGAGTGCATACATCACAATAGCGCCACCAACAATAACGAACGCTATTCGAATTAGCCAGCCCGAACCCTTTCCCCAAGTATTTATCCATGAAAGAAGAACAAACTCCATCCCGATAATCTGAAGCACCATCGAGACGAGCCCAAAAAATACCATGTAGACTCCCACTGACTTCATGCCTTTCGCTCCTTTTTAGTTTCTGGCATTTAAAAACAAACCCTCGATCATCGTCAATGCATAACACTACCGCTGTGCCGTGAGCACCGACGCCTTGTCGATGCGAGCTGGAACCAGCGGCTTATCGGGCAGTTCACAACTGCCGAAAAACAGCATAAACAACGCCCCCCATTAACCCCCAGAATACGAATCCAACTAAAATCACCAACGCTCCGTCCGGGTCTATGTTGTGTTTGAATGGGCGACAGATAAGATAGCCAACGCCCTTGACGAGAAGCTCGAACACGACATCGAGCAACATGCGGCCAATAAAACGCAGCACACCTCCGGCAACCTCTCCAATAATCTCCCCAAGCATTTTTTTGATCCTTTGCGCTCAACACTCGCGTTAACCGGCGCGCAAGAACCAAGGGAAGTTTGGCTTTTGCGCGTCAAAGTTGAATGCGTTGTCAGCCATCGCATGACTAGAGATCAATACCATTACGTTTGAACTCTGCTTTGAATTCAACTGGCTATTTACCGCCCAACAATTTGTTTGCTCAAAAAGACTGTACAGATCAAGTACGCGCCTGAAAAGTGTCTGTCATTTCTTCTTTCCAAAAACCTGTGCTGTGGCATATATTCGTCAGCGCCCCACGCCTCTGCGCTGGTAACGGTTCACCGCCTGGTTATGCTCTTCCAGCGAATACGAAAACTGGCTGCTGCCGTCGCCGCGAGCGACGAAATAGAGGGCGTTGCTGGATGCCGGATGCAGCGCCGCGCGCAACGACGCAAGGCTCGGCATCGCGATCGGCGTCGGCGGCAGGCCGGAACGGGTGTAGGTGTTATAGGGCGTATCGCGCAGCAGGTCGGCTTTACGCAAATTGCCGTTAAATGCCTCGCCCAGGCCGTAGATCACCGTTGGATCGGTCTGCAGCAGCATGCCGCGGCGCAGGCGGTTGACGAAAACGGCGGCAATCTGCGGGCGTTCGCCGTGGTCGCCGGTCTCCTTCTCGACGATCGAGGCCATGATCAGTGCTTCATAGGGATTGCGATAGGGAAGGTTCGCGGCACGATCTTCCCATTCGCGCTGCAAATGCCGCCGCAATGCCCGGTGGGCGCGACGCAGCACATCGAGATCGCTCGACTGCCTGGCGAAAAGATAGGTATCGGGAAAGAACATCCCTTCCCCGTGTTCCGGTTCCACCGCCACTCCTGACGCCATCCCAGTCGCTATGTCCGCTGCTGCGTCCGGATTCGCCCTCTCCCCCGGTTTTTCTCCGGAAACGACGAGCCGCATCAATTCGGCTTCGGAAAGCACGGCGGTGTCGTGTTTCAGGTCCGGATGCGCGTCGAGCCGGCTGCGTATCTGGCGCAGCGTCCAGCCCTCGATGAAGACGATTTCGGATTGGCTGACGTCGCCGCGAGTAAATTTCTGCATCAGCAGCCATGGCGTCAATCCCGCGTCGATTTCATAGCTGCCGGCCTTGATCGAGTTTTCGGCGCGCTGCGCCTTGCCGATGAGCACGAACAGCCACGGCGGCAGATCGATGCCGGCGCGATTCAGGTCAGCGGCAACGCTGCGCAGGCTGCTGCCGGAAGCAACGTGGAAATCGAGCGGAACCGGGGTATTGAAGGCCAGTGGCGAAAATGCACGCCAGGCGCACCAGGAAAACGCGGCGGCGGCACACAGAAAAACGAGTGAGAAAAAAATGACGAAACGGGAAACAAGGCGTTTCGGCTTGCGTTTCGAGGAACGTTTCGACGGACGGGACATCTGCGTGGACAGTGCGGCAGGATAGTGGAAGGTGAATAAAAAGCTGCGGAAACGGAAGGAAACGACGAAAAGACAAGACGCGCAATGAATGGAAAGCGCTCGCTATAATAGCGTAAGCCTTTATTTTTTCGTTAAATTCCCTACCGTACCGTAGCCGGACTCCCGCCGGATTTCCTCGCCAGGATTCTGAATTCACGACGATTTCCCGAAATTGCGGCATACTTTGACGGCGTCCTTCCGGGCGCGGCAAGGTGCCTCATTTCGCCGCTGCTTCGAGCCCGTCCCGATCCCACAATCCCACCGTCCAGCCTTATTTCCCGACCGCCATGAATGCTCCAGGCACTCCTTTTCCCCATCTTTCCCTTCCCGGCGGCGAAGCGTTGTTCGCGCCGCTTTCCCACCTTGCGCTGATCGCGGCCGAAGGCGAGGATGCAAAGACCTTCCTGCATCAGCAGCTCACCAACGATATCAACACGCTCGCCCCGGACGAAGCGCGCCACGCGGCCTGGTGCAGTCCCAAGGGCAGGATGCTGGCGAGTTTTCTCGTCTTCCGCCGTGGCGAAACCTATAACCTGCTGCTTTCCTCCGACCTGTGCGCCGAGACGCTCAAACGCCTGGGCATGTACGTACTGCGCAGCAAGGTGCGGCTGAGCGCGCTGGGACTGCATCCGCTTGGGGTTTACGCCCCCGGCGGCGGGAGTCTGGGGAATGCGCTTGCCGCCGCCGGCCTGACGGCGCCGCGCGAGGCCATGCACAGCGCTGAACTGCCGGCCACCGTATCCGGCGTGGAAGCATCTCCGGTCACGGTCATCCGTCTCGACGATACGCGCGTGCTGATCGTCGCCGGTTCCGACTCGGCATCCGCCTGCCAGCGACGGCTGGAGGGCCGGGCGCGCCAGGCGGACGCATCGTTCTGGCAATGGCTCGATATCGAGCACGGTATCGTCCGCATCGACGCCGCGAGCCGCGAGGCTTTCGTGCCGCAGATGGTCGATTTCGACACCATCGGCGGCGTCAATTTCCAGAAAGGCTGCTACCCCGGCCAGGAAGTGATCGCCCGCGCCCGTTACCGCGGCCAAGTAAAGCGCCGCCTGTACCGCATCCACGCGGCGCTGCCGCTGACCGCCGGCGCCGGGCTTTTTGCCTCTGGAACGACGGCATCCGAGGTGATGGGAATCGTCGTCAACGCCGCGCCGATTCCGGAAGAAGAAGGTAAATTCGCGGCACTGGCGGTAATCCAGGATGACGAAACGGGAAGCGGGGTGCGGGAAATGTACTTCGGCGCACCGGACGGACCCGCACTTTCCTGCGTGCGAGCCTTTCCCGCCACGGAGCAATGACGAAAACGGAAAAAGCGACGTAATCCGCCATTTCCGGAGGTAAGACAGTCCCCGCATTTCACATTTCCTTGTCCGCGCCGCGCTCCCGCCATGCGCCCCATGCGTGGGAATGCGTGGAAACGGCATTCGCACCGCATTTACCGCTCAAGTAATTCACGCAAGCCACGTAAATAAGATATGAAGCACTGCATCGCGGGGGTACCCTCCAATGTGTCTGATTCTTATCGCCTGGCAAGTACATCCGGATTATCCATTGGTCGTCGCAGCCAATCGCGACGAATTTTTCGCCCGGCCCACCGTGCCCGCCGCATTCTGGCCGGAGGATCCGCATATTCTCGCCGGACGTGACCTGGAAGCCGGCGGTACTTGGATCGGCCTGGGTTTCGCCGGGCAAAAACCTCGGATTCCGAATATTCCCGGCATTTCCGGCATTGCCAATATTTCGCAGCCCGCCAGCGGTGTGCTGCGCTTTCCCGCTTTCGCGGCGCTCACCAATTATCGCGGCCCCGGACCGGAACGGATCGGGGCACCCTCGCGCGGGCTACTCGTCGCCGATTTCCTTAAAGCCGCCGCGAAAATTTGTCCCGGTGAAGAAAAAACGATGTTGTCGAGCTATTTTTCCGGCGTCGCCGCCCGTATTTCGGCCTACAACGGCTTCAATCTGCTGGCAGCCGCCGGAGGGCGGCTGGGGTATATCACCAACCGCGGCAAGGCATATTCCGTCTGCTGGCTGGCGCCGGGTATTTATGGGCTTTCCAATCATCTGCTCGATACCCCCTGGCCCAAGCTCGATTCCGCCCGCCGCGCCTTCGCTGCCGCACTGCCGCATCTTCCGGACAAGACGGCCTTTTTCGCATTGCTCGCCGACGACGAAATCGTCCCCGATGCACGGCTGCCGAGTACCGGCGTGTCGCTCGCCTGGGAACGCATCCTCTCGGCAATTTTCGTCAAATCGCCCAATTACGGCACACGCGCCTCGACGCTGGTCGCCATGCACCGGACGGGACAGACGCTGTTCATCGAGCGCAGTTTCGGCCCCGGCACCGTGCCGATTGCCGAGAAACGCTTCGATACCGGGGATATGCGCGAGGAGATGCAGTAGCTGCTTGTCGCGCCATTGCATCATCATTTCCCGCGGTACCGTATGCTCGCGAAAATTGCCCTGCACCGCCAATAAAAACGGCCACCCTTGGGGTGGCCGTTTTTATTGGCGGAAAACTTCCGCAGATTACCCGTACCGCGCCTACCCGGCGCTTACTTGGTAATCTTGGCTTTCTTCTTCAGATCTTCGAGCATCTTGTCGACGTTTTCCTTGCCAACCGCCTGCTGCAACTGCGGCTTGACCGCGTCGAACGGCGGCGGCTCGATCGGGCGCGTATCTTCGAGTTGAATCACGTGCCAGCCGAAATCCGTCTTGACCGGGGTTTCGGAGTATTTGCCCTTGGAAAGCTTGGTCAGCGCATCGGCGAACGGCGGAACATAGCTGCTGGCCGGGCTCCAGCCCAGTTCGCCGCCCTTGTCCTTGGAGCCGGGATCTTCCGATTTCTTGGCCAGTTCTTCGAATTTCTCGCCCTTCTTCAGGCTGGCGATGATTGCCTTGGCTTCGTCCTCGCTCTTGACCAGGATATGGCGCGCCTTGTACTCGGTACCGCTGTTCTTGGCATTCAGCTCATCGTATTTCTTTTTCAATTGCGCGTCGCTGATCGGATGCGTGCGCACGTAATCCTGGACGTAAGCGTTGATCAGCACGGAATCGCGCATCAGCGTCATTTGCGTGGCGACTTTCTTATCCTTGTCCATGCCTTTTTTCTTCGCTTCCTGCAACAGCAGTTCGCGGTTGATCAGATCGTCCAGGATCACCTGGCGCAATTCCGGCGTGTCCTGAACGCCTTTCTGGTCCGCGATGATGTCGTCGATCAGGCTTTGCGGAATCGCGACGCCGTTGACGGTGGCGGCGGTTTTGTTGGACGAAGAAGCCTTCGCCGCAGCTGCGGGTTTCGTCGCCGGCTTATCTTCGGCGGCCTGCACGAAGCAGGTCAAAAGTCCGCCAAGAACGAGAGCTGCGGTCAAACGGGAAATTTTATGCATCGATGTGCTTCCTTGAGAGTGAGGTTGTTGAGGTTGCCAAGCTTGGATTGAGTTGGGGTGGAGAAGAAAAAATTCACGCGCACGAAAAACCGGCGGAAATCATGAGCAAGGCGGGCAACGCCGGGAGGCGACAGATTACATCTGCCCGGCATGCACTGCAAGCGAATGCGGGCCTGCGGTAAAACCTGGGGATTATACTTCTTCCGGCGCGAATGTCTGCAACGCCAGGGCGTGAATCGCCATATTGCCCGCCGTCGGACACATCAAGTCCGCGAGCAGGGAATGGACCAGGCGATGCCGTTCCAGCCGGCTTTTTCCCGAAAAGGCCTCCGCCACCAGCAGCAGGCGGTAATGCCCACCACCCGTCTCCAGTTGCCCGCGGTGTCCGCGATGGCGCGCCGATTCATCGGCGAGTTCGCAACGCAGGGGCCGTAGCGGCGACAGACGCCGGCGCAGCAGGGATGCGACATCGGCATCGCTTTCGTCCGCGAACCCGGAAACCGGTGCCGCCGGCACTGTTCGTGCGCCATCATCGACGCCATCCCCTGCGCTCCGCGAACGCTTCATGCCGGAAACACCTTTTTGAACGGGAAGACTCGGACGGTGTCGTAAACGCCCGCCGCCTGGTAAGGATCGGCGGCGGCCCATTCCTGCGCCGCCGCCAGCGAAGCGAATTCGGCGACGATCAGGCTGCCGGAAAAACCCGCCGGACCGGGATCGGACGCGTCGACCGCGGGCAGCGGACCGGCAAGCAACAACCGCCCATCCGCTTCCAGCGCCGCCAGGCGCTGCAAATGCGCCGGCCGCACAGACAGGCGCGCGGACAAGGAATCCGGACGGTCGGTGGCAAAAATGGCGTAAAGCATCATTTCTCCTCTTCGATATATTTCGACAGCAACAGGGCCTGGACAAGCACGAACACGAAAATCAGCCCGGAAGTGCCGAAAAGCTTGAAATTCACCCAGGTATCCATCGAAAAATGAAAGGCGACAAACAAATTCAACACGCCAAGCAGCAGAAAAAATATCGCCCATGAGAGATTGAGCCGCATCCAGAGCGGCTCCGGCAACGTGATTTTGTCCCCGAGCATGACGCGGATCAGGTTCTTTCCGGAGATCAGCGGAGCGAACGCGAGCACGGCGGCCATGACCCAATACAGGAGCGTCGGTTTCCATTGGATGAAAACGGGGTTGTGCAGGAGGAGCGTCACGCCGCCGAGGGAGAGAATGATGGCGAAGTTGACCCAGAGCATTTTCTCGACCTTGCCCCGGCGCACCAGGCTCCAGACGATCTGAATGAAAATGGTGGCAATGGCGACCGCCGTCGCGAAAAAGATATCGACGAACTTATATGCGGCGAAAAAGAGAATGACCGGGAGCAGGTCGAATAGAAATTTCATAACGGCGGAAAAAACAACTGGTAATCGGAAAAAACGGGGTGGAAGAACGGAAGACCGCGAAACCGGGAAAAAGCTTCCGCGACGCCCCCTCGGGCCAAGTGTCTCGCGTGGCGCCTGGATGCGCCGGAGAGCGGCAGGGGAGGAAGGAGTGGGATTATCCCTTCTTCTTTTATCCTTTGTCTACACGGCTCCCTGATTTCTCCGAATTACCGGATTCCACATTAAATAAAGATGAAAACTCACTGCTCTTAATATTATTTAAACTTACTCTTCCCTTGCGTTTAATATCTTTCCTGGGATATAGTGCAATTCCCAATACTATCTCACACGATGGAGAATGAGGTGCAAAAAAATCTCGAAACCCTGCTGAAACAGCGCGAAGCTCTTGAACAACAAATCGAGGAAGTGCGCAAAGAAGCACGTGCCGACGCAATCGGCACTGCAAAAAAACTGATCGCAGAATTCGATCTGACCGCTCAGGATCTCGGATTGGGTGGCCGTGCAAAAGGGGGAAAGCGCAAGGCAGCTTCTCCGAAGCCAAAATACCGCAATCCCGAAACCGGAGAAACCTGGAGTGGGCGCGGCCAGACGCCGCGCTGGCTGAGAGCGCTGGAAAACAAAGGCAATAAGCGCGAATCGTATCTCGTTTGAATAGAAAAGGCCGGGAAAGAACGGAATGAAGGTCATTCCCGGCCCTTTTCACCATCGTTTTTACTGTTTATTCCGCATTTCGCCGCATTCCATCGTATTCTGCCGTATTCCGGGGTTCGCCTGAATAATGGTGAAGAAATTCATTCCCCGTCTATTTTCCGTTTAGATTAGACGAACATAAAAACGGCAAAGCCTCCAAACCGGACATTCGAAATGCGAGAGTTATATTTGCCCCAATATCCCCTGCCCGGCATTGCCGCCCGGTCATAATCGGGTAATAACGGCCAGTTATAATAGAGAGTAACGGCAACAGGGGAAACTCCCGGCGCCGCGACGGAACGATAGGGCTATTCTCCAAAACCCCGAACGCGAAGACGAGCATTCGAGTTTTTTGGGAATCGCTATAAATACCGGGCCGGAACCATTTCAATATAAATTGGAGCCGCCGGATTACGCGGCGCAGATGCCATCCTCGTCTTCATCTATGTCCACCACGGTGCCTGCCGGAACGCGCTCGAAAAGATCGATCGCGTCGGCATTTTTCATGCGGATACAGCCATGCGAACCCGGTTGACCCATTACAATACCGTCCGGACTGCCGTGGATGTAGATATAGCGGCGCATCGTATCCACCTCCCGCCCGAAATCCCGATTGAATCCCCATTCGCAGCCGCGCAGCCAGAGAATGCGGGTGAGAATCCAGTCGCGGCCGGGAAAAGCGGCGCCGAGTTCCGGCGTATAGATCTCGCCGGTGGGACGGCGGCGCACGAAAACGGTATTCGCGGGCGCACCGGCGCCGATCTTGGCGCGGATGATATGCTTGCCGCGCGGCGTGCGGTAACTTCCGGACTGCTCGCCGGGGCCGTTTTTCGCCGTCGAGACGGAATATCGGCACAGCGGAACATCGCGGTCGTCGAACAGTGTCAAAGTCTGACGAGCAAGCGAAATATGAATTCTCATGGGAATTTTACGGCCGGAAATGTGACGAAGAGGAGTTTGCCGCGCGTGCGGCGGGAAACCATCGGCGTACGCGCCCCTCCTTGCACTCGATGACGTGATGACTCGACGAATCCGAATCATACGGTAACTGGAACCGGGCGGCGCCGCAACGGCGCCTGTTGTATTGGAAAGAACCACAATCATGGTGTCGGTTGTTCATTCGGTTGCAGCGCAAAGCGATCTCGAACATTCGCTGCAAACCCTGTGCGAAGGCGTTTCCGACGTGGAGGCTGTAGCCTTGCGCGAAGCGGTCGATTTCGCGCAGGAAGTTTACGCCGATCATCGTCTCGGCAGCGGTGAAGGCGCCTGGCATCACGCGCTGGGGATGGCGCTGATCCTGGCCGGGCTGAAACTCGACGCCGACAGCCGTTTGGCGGCGCTGCTGTTCGGATTGCAAACGTTCGACGAACAGGGGCTGGCGCGCGCGGAAGAGCGTTTCGGCGCCACGGTGGCGCACCTGGTCGGCGGCATCACGCGGCTTTCCCGCCTGCGTCCGATCAAACCGGGATTCGTCGCGCCGTCGATGGAACGCGGCATCGACAATCCGCAGGAACTGAAGGCGCAGGTGGAAGTGCTGCGCAAAATGCTGCTGGCGATGGTCGAGGACATCCGCGTGGTCGTCCTGCGCCTGGCCTCGCGCACGCAAACGCTGCGCTACTACGCCGAGAACGACGACCCGCTGCGCACGCAGGTGGCGCGCGAAACGCTCGAACTCTACTCGCCGCTCGCAAACCGGCTCGGCATCTGGGAATTGAAGTGGGAACTGGAAGACCTGTCGTTCCGTTTCCTGCATCCCGACACCTACCGCCGGCTCGCCAAGGATCTCGATGAAAAGCGCAGCGAGCGCGAACTGTTCATCGCCACGGCGATCGACCGCATGAAATACGAACTGAAGCTCGCCGGCGTCACCGACGCCGAGGTGTACGGACGACCCAAGCACATTTACAGCATCTGGAACAAGATGCGCAAAAAAGGCGTCGATTTTTCCGAAGTCTATGACATCCGCGCATTGCGCATCATCGTCGACGACATCAAGGGCTGCTACACCGCGCTGGGCATCGTGCACAACCTGTGGACGCCGATTCCGAAGGAATTCGACGACTATATCGCGCACCCGAAAAGCAACGACTACCGTTCGCTGCATACCGCGGTGCAATGCGCCGACGGCCGCAGCCTGGAAGTGCAGATCCGCACCTGGGAAATGCACCGCCACGCCGAACTCGGCGTCGCCGCGCACTGGCGCTACAAAGAGGGCGTCAAGCGCAGCGCGGAAGACAACTACGACGAAAAGATCGCCCGCCTGCGGCAGCTCCTGACCTGGAAAGAGGAAGTCGCCGACACTTCGGACTGGGTGCGGCATTACCGCCAGGCGGCGCTCGACGAAACCATCTACGTCATGACGCCGCAGGGCCGCGTCGTCGACCTGCCATACGGCGCCACGCCGGTCGACTTCGCCTACCGCGTGCATACCGACCTCGGCCATCGCTGCCGCGGCGCCAAGGTCAACGGCGTCCTGGTGCCGCTCAATACCACGCTGGAAACGGGGCAGCGCGTCGAGATCGTCGTCGCGCGCGAAGGCGGGCCTTCGCGCGACTGGCTCAACCCGAATCTCGGCTACCTGATCACGCATCGCGGCCGCGCCAAGGTACGCGCCTGGTTTGCCGCGCAGGCGATGGAAACCACGCTCGCGGAAGGGCGCGCGAGCGTCCACCGCGAATTGCAGCGGCTCGGGCAGACCGGACTCAACATCGAGGAACTGGCGGGAAGGCTCGGTTTCACCAAGGCCGACGATCTGTTCATCGCCGCCGGGCGCAACGAACTCAACCTGCGCCAGTTGCAAAGCGCCGCGCGCGGAACACCGCACGAGGACAAGGAGGAAACCGAACTGTCGCTGCCGCGCCGCGCCGCGCCGGAGGCGGACAAGGGCGACCAGGGCATCCTCATCGTCGGGATCGACAAGCTTTTGTCGCAACTGGCGCGCTGCTGCAAACCGGCGCCGCCGGATGCGATCCAGGGATTCGTCACGCGCGGCAAGGGCGTTTCGATCCACCGCGCCGACTGCCCCAATTTCCAGCATCTGGCCGCGCTGCATCCGGAGCGCGTGATCGAAACCGCATGGGGCCGGCAGACCGCAGCCAGCTTTCCCGTCGATGTCCGCCTCGAGGCCAGCGACCGCCGGGGGCTGCTGCGCGATATCTCGGACATCTTCATGCGCGAGAAACTCAACGTCACCGCCGTCAACACCCAGTCGCGCCAGGACAAGGCCTACATGAGCTTCACCGTCGAGGTCAGCGGCCTGAAGCAACTCGACCAGATCCTCCGCCAACTGCGCGATATTCCCGGCGTGCTCATGGTCGGCAGGCGCTGATTCGTCCACACCGCAAAGTGGTTAAATAATTCAAGCCTAAAACTCACTACAGTAGGAAACATACAATTAATTTTATAATAGAATAAATTCGCTCCCAGGAACCGGACCACTTCAGGAAACCCGGAATCCGACAAAACCCCGACGATGAATTCATTTTCCGCCCCGACCGACGCTCCCCTCGCCCCCCTGTGCCTCTGCCTGATCCGCCATGGCGAAACCGAATGGAACGCCGCGCGGCGGATCCAGGGACATACCGACATCGCGCTGAACGCCAAGGGATTGCGGCAGGCCGAAGCGGTAGCCGCACACTTTGCCGCGCTGATGCGAAATCCGGACGCATGCCAGTCCGCACCCCGTACCGCACGCCACTCCGCACTCCACAGCGCGCCCCGCACTGCACATTTCGCTGCGCTCTACAGCAGCGACCTCATCCGTGCCCGCGATACCGCCGCCCCGGTCGCGACGGCGCTCGGCCTCTCTCCCACCCTCCTGCCGCAACTGCGCGAACGCAACTACGGCGATCTGGAAGGGCTGACCTACGACGAGATACGCGACAAGAATCCGGACGCGCACGCGGCGTTGGCACGACGTCTCCCGGAATACACCCCGCCCGGCGGCGGCGAAAGCCTCGCGCAGGCCTTTGCCCGCGTCCACGAATTTCTTGCCACCCTCCCCGCCCGCCATGCCGGCGGCACCGTCATCGTCGTCACCCATGGCGGCGTCATCGACCTGATCAACCGTTTCGTGCGCCAGCGCCCGCTCGACGCCCCGCGCGACTACCCGGTACTGAACGCGGCGCTGAACTGGCTGAGGCACGAAACGGACAGCCGCGCGGAAGGCAGCCCGGCCTGGCGGATCGAATGCTGGGCCGAAACCGGGCATCTGCCGGAAACGGCGCGCGACGAATTGCGCGACAGCCAGACGAAATAACCTTCTCCCGGCAACGGACGAAAAACGTCCGCCTCATCCTCCGCCTCATCCTCCACGTTAACTTCGGCGGGAATCCGGTGAAATTCCTCCGGCACATCCCCGCAACAAACGGTGGCGTTTCGCGATTTCCGGAACCGGTCGGCACACCGGACGTACAATGCCATCCGGAACCCTCGTGCGGCACGCTTGGTGCAGTGCAGCACGTGCTACAATTTTGCTCCCCCCAAGCTTTCGGCCCGCGAACGGGCCTGGAGAAACCGCCGATGTTTTCCGCAAAAGACACCCTCGCAAAAGTGGACCCCGACCTGTGGCGCGCGATTGAAGACGAAAACCGCCGCCAGGAAGACCATATCGAACTGATCGCTTCCGAGAACTACGTCAGCCACGCCGTCATGCAGGCGCAAGGCTCGCAGCTCACCAACAAATACGCCGAGGGTTATCCCGGCAAGCGTTACTACGGCGGTTGCGAATACGTCGACGTTGCCGAGCAACTGGCGATCGACCGGCTGAAAAAACTCTTCGGCGCCGACTGCGCCAACGTCCAGCCGAATTCCGGCTCGCAGGCCAACCAGGCGGCGCTGATGGCCTTCCTGAAGCCCGGCGACACGATCATGGGCATGAGCCTCGCCGAAGGCGGCCACCTCACCCACGGCATGCCGCTCAACATGTCGGGCAAATGGTTCAACGTCGTCGCCTACGGCCTCGACGCGAAAGAAGAAATCGATTATTCGCGGATGGCGGAACTGGCGCGCGAGCACAAGCCGAAAATGATCATCGCCGGCGCCTCGGCCTATTCCCTGCGCATCGACTTCGAAAAATTCGCCAAGGTCGCGAAGGAAGTCGGCGCCGTTTTCATGGTCGACATGGCGCACTACGCCGGGCTGATCGCCGCCGGCTTCTACCCGAACCCGGTGCCGCACGCCGACGTCGTCACCTCCACCACCCACAAAACCCTGCGCGGCCCGCGCGGCGGCGTCATCCTGATGAAGGCCGAACACGAAAAGGCGATCAATTCCGCCGTTTTCCCCGGCCTGCAGGGCGGACCGCTGATGCATGTCATCGCCGCCAAGGCCGTCGCATTCAAGGAAGCGGCAACCTCATCCTTCCGCAACTATCAGGAACAGGTCATCGCCAACGCCCGCGTCATGTCGCGCGTGCTCGACGAACGCGGATTGCGCATCGTCTCCGGACGCACCGAAAGCCACCTCTTCCTCGTCGACCTCCGTGCCAAGAACATCACCGGCAAGGATGCCGAGGCCGCGCTCGGCAAGGCGCACATCACCGTCAACAAAAACACGATCCCGAACGACCCGCAGAAACCCTTCGTCACCTCCGGCATCCGTATCGGCTCGCCGGCAATGACCACGCGCGGCTTCCAGGAAATCGAAGCCGAACAGGTCGCGCATCTGATCGCCGACGTGCTCGAAAATCCCGCCGACGAAAAGACGCTGGAATCGGTACGCACGCAAGCCGCCGTGCTTTGCCGCAAATATCCCGTGTACGGATAACTTCGGGACGAACCAGGGATGAAGTGCCATTTCTGCAGCGCCGAAGACACCATCGTCGTCGACACCCGTCTCAACGAAGACGGCGATGTCGTGCGGCGGCGGCGGCGCTGCCTGTCCTGCGACAAACGCTTCACCACCTACGAGCGCGCCGAAATCCGGCTGCCGCAGGTGGTCAAGCGCAACGGCTCGCGCGCCGAATACAGCAGCGACAAACTTGCCGCCAGCCTCTGGCTCGCGCTGCGCAAGCGCCCGGTCGGCGCCGAGACGGTCGACAACGCCGTGGCGCGGATCGAGGAAAAACTGCTCGCGCAGGGCGAACGTGAAATCGCCTCGGAAAAAATCGGCGCGATGGTGATGCGCGAACTGAAGAAACTCGACAAGGTCGCCTACATCCGTTTCGCTTCGGTGTACCGCAATTTCGAGGATATCGACGAGTTTTCCGATGCCGTTCGCGAGGTTTCGTCGAAGCCGGCAAAAGTGGCCAGAACGGCGAAAAGCGGTACCGGCAGCACCGTGAAACCTCCGCGCCGCACCACACTGCAAAAACCGTAACGCTGTAAAACGCCGGAGAAACAAAAGTTCCGGTGCCGCAAGAGCGCGGAATGAATCCCCGAATGCACCCAATACGCCGCGCCTCGGGCATCAGGGGCAGCAGGAGAATCGCGCCCCTCGCAAGCGCGTGGATATGCCCCCATCACCCGACATAACCGCCTTCACCGCCGCCGACCATGCATACATGGCTGCGGCATTGCGCCTGGCCGAGCGCGGCATGGCGACGACCTCGCCCAATCCGCGCGTCGGCTGTGTCATCGTCGCCGATGGCGAAATCGTCGGCAGCGGCTGGCACCGGCGAGCCGGAGAACCTCACGCCGAACCTTTGGCGCTCGCGCAAGCGGGCGCACGGGCACGCGGCGCAACCGCCTATGTGACGCTCGAACCCTGCGCCCACCACGGCCGGACACCGCCCTGCGCCGATGCGCTGATCGCGGCGGATATTCGGCGCGTCGTCGTCGCCGCGACCGATCCCAATCCGCTCGTCGCCGGCCGTGGACTGGCGCGTCTTGCCGCCGCCGGAATCGAAACCGGGCACGGATTACTCGCCGATGCGGCACGCGAACTCACTATCGGTTTCTTCACACGCATGACCAGGGGACGCCCCTGGCTGCGCCTCAAGGCCGCCGCCAGCCTGGACGGGAAAACGGCGCTCGCCGACGGGCAAAGCCAATGGATCACCGGCGCCGATGCGCGCCGCGACGGGCACCGCTGGCGCGCACGCGCCTGCGCGATTCTGACCGGCAGCGGCACCGTGCGCCACGACGACCCGCGCCTTTCCGTGCGCGATGTCGATTGGCGCGAGTGGGGAGATTGGAACGACTGGAGCGACCGGGATAACCGCAGCGAAGCGGGCGAATTGCCACCGCGCGCGCCGCTGAAGGTCGTCGTCGACAGTCGTCTGACGCTGTCGCCGGAGGCGCGCCTGTTTGCAGATAACGCGCCGGTGCTGATTGCCACCGCGATGGTGGAAACCCCCGATACCGCCGCACGTTTCGCAGCCTTACGCGCGCGCGGAGCGGAAATCGTATTCTTGCCGGATGAAAACAAGCGGGAACAGGTCGACCTGCCCACGCTCTGCGCCGAACTCGCCCGGCGCGGCGTCAACGAACTGCACGTCGAAGCGGGGCAACGTCTGAACGGCGCCCTGATCGAAGCGGGACTGGCTGATGAACTGCTGCTCTACCTTGCCCCCAGCCTGATGGGCGACACCGCGCTCGGCCTCTTCGCTTTGCCGCCACTTTCCTCCCTCCAGGAATGCCGCCGCCTCGAATGGCGCGACGTGCGTCGTATCGGCGGCGATTTGCGGATCGTCGCGCGTTTTTCTTCCGTTGCCTGAAGCCGCAAGCAGTTTCCAGAAATTTACCGGCAGTAAAGACGAGTCGCCGACCGCCAGGGCAGCTTTCCGGTGAAGTTCGGCGATACAGACAAAAAAACGGGGCGGAAAGATCCGCCCCGTCACTCCGATTTTCCCCGCCGTCACTGGTAGCGCAGCGTCACGAATATCGCGCGGCCCGGCTGGATGTAATACGCCGCGGTTTCGTAATTTTTGTCGAACAGGTTCGAAAGCCGTCCCTGCAGCGTCCACTTCTTGTCGAATGCGTATTCGGCACGCAGGTCGGTCAATGTATAGCCGCCCATCCGCGTCGTATTGGCGACATCGTCGTAACGCTTGCCCTCGCCGCGCACGGTGGCTCCCAGACGCCAGGAAGCGATCGTGTAATCGGCATCGACGCGGAACGCTTCTCGCGCCCGGCGCGGCAGCAGCTTGCCGTTAAGCGCTCCGTCGGAATGGTTTTCCGGGTCGAGCCAAGTCGCGCTGGCGTTGATGTCCCACTCGGCCAGCCGCAGCCGCAGATTCGCCTCGACGCCGAGAATACGCGCCTTGCTGATGTTGGCGGGTGCCTGGGCGACCGAATCGTAGGCGATCAGATCGTCGATGTCGGTATGGAACGCATTCAGCGAAAGCTTCGAGCCCTGAGCACTCTCACTCAGCGCAAGCGGCGTGCTGAACCCGACTTCCCAGCTCTTCGACGTTTCCGGGTTCAGGTTCGGATTGCCGTAATAGGGGTAGTACAAGTCGTTGAACGAAGGCGCCTTGAATGCCGTGCCGTAGGAGAGCCACAAACGCATCTTGTTGGCAAAATTGAACCCCCACGAGGCATTGCCCGTCGTCTTCTGGCCGAACTGCTCGTTATCGTCCGAGCGCAGCGCCGCCTGTATGTCGTTCTGACCGAAACGTCCCTGGTACTGCGCGAAAACGCCGGTATTGTCGCGGCTGTCGCGGTCATAAGGCCAGGTCGCTTCGACCTTCTCATTCTGATAATCAACCCCGGCGGTAAGAATCTGCTGCGGCAGGAACGTCCAGTCCGCCTGCAACGACACCGTGTCGCGGTGCGTGTCGAAAAATTCCTGGAAGACCCCGTTCAAATATTCGTCGGCATTGTCCCAACTGCGCCCGGCGGCAAGCGAAACCTGGAAATTGTCGCTCGGAGAGAAACGCAGCCTGCCGCCGAGCATCTGATTCATCGACTTCGTTTCGTTGCCGTAGGTACCGTCGTACTCGGTGCGCGCCTTGGTACGCAGCCATTGCACCTGGGCATCCATCTTGTCGAAACGATAACCGGCGGACAGCGAAATCGATTGGTTGCGGTAGCCGTCGTCGTCCGGCTCGTCGGCGAAACAGCCCGCCGACAGGTTGCTGCGGCAGGAATTGAAGCCTTTGGTATAGACGCCGCCGACACCGATGTTGTACCAGCCGCGCTCGTTCTCACCGAATACGCCGGAAGCGCCAGCGTAGCCCTCGACACTATCGTAACGGCCGCCGCCGATGCTGAATGTCGGCTTGAACGGGCCGTCGCCGCGATGCCCTTTGCGCGTGAATACCTGTACCACGCCGCCGATCGCTTCCGAACCGTAGAGACTGGAACGCGGCCCGCGCACGATTTCGATCCGTTCGATCTGGTCGAGCGGAATATTCTCGATCGCGGCGCCGCCGGTGGTCGGCGAACCGACCTTGATGCCGTCGATCAACACCACGGTGTGGCTGGAATTGGTACCGCGCAGAAACAGCGAAGTCTGCTGGCCGCGGCCGCCGCTGTTGGCCAGGCTGATGCCGGGCATGCCGGAAAGCAGGTCGGTGAGCGAGCGCGCCTGGCTGTGGTCGATCTCCTTGCGCGTGATTACCGTGACCGCCGCCAGCGTTTCATCGACCGTTTGCGCCGTGCGCGTGGCGGTCACGATGACCGGATCCAGTTCGGTTTCGGCGGCGCGGACCTCACCCATGGGCAAAAATACCGGCAGAAATACTGCCGCCAGCGTACCCATCAACGGTGCCGAAACTTTTCCCGGCCGCAAAAATGGCGGAACGACGGATTGCGAAGCAGACTGTGAAACAAACTGTGAAAGCGGCCGTAAAACCGGCCATGAAGCGGCATCAGCCGCCAGGGGAACCCTTCGGGTCATGCACATTCCTCCCTCTGCGCGCCCCGCGCAGAATCGAACGATGGTCTTTAAAACGGCTCCGGGAGGAAAAAGACGGCGCAAATGGATGAAACCGGCGCGTTTTTACATGAAAAACCGGATATTCGGATTCGGTGCGCCCGCCCCTGCCACGCCGCACCACCCTCCGCAGTGCCAACTGGATGCACAGGCCGGTCTCCGGGCTTACGAGGCGGGGCGAGGAAAGAATCAAAACGCACGAAACCGTTCATGAAAACCGCAGGTATTTGTCGCCTGCCGGTTTTTCGATCCGTTTCGCACGAACCCCTGAAAGCGGCGCCTTCCCATGCGCATCCGTGTGCACAGTGACATGTTGCCGCTTTCGACTCGTTTACCGTTGCGGGGGCAGCGCCGGAATGGCATCCATCGGCATCCTGCACGGCGATTCCAAAAAGCATCGACCGCGTGGACACGCGAAAAACGCGCACCGGCTTCCCGTTTCATCCTTTCGGCTCATTAAACCGCCGTCAGGACACCTGTAACAGCCGGAAGACTACCGAATCGCGGCGGCCCAGTCAAATTTCATTGTCATTATGCGGTGTGCTGACGCCATATCAAGAGCTATTTCCAATATACGGAATATTTATTATCATTAAAGAATCGGACACGAAGGAGACGAGGAAACAAAAATATGAAGCCGGTCCGAAAATATTTGATTCCGTTTCGCTTGAACCCAGCCGGAGCGACCCCACGGTAGTGTGAGGAGTATCTTCCCGGTAGATGGGCAGGTACGCTACGACGGCAGGCGGAATGGTAGCGAAGGCGGATTTCGCACTCCGGTTTTCGCCATCGCCTCCGGAATTGCCCGAGGATTCGCCACGCACATCATGGAGAGAAACGGCGGCGAAGCAACAAGAATCACAACGAAAAATACAAAGGAGGTTGCCATGCTCGACTATGACATTCTGTGCATTGTCTGGTGGTTGTTGATCGGTGCGCTGCTGATCGGTTTCGCCGTTACGGACGGCCGCGACATGGGCGTAGGCGCACTGCTCCCCTTCGTCGCCGCGAACGATGCCGAACGTCGCGCCGTCATCGATTCCGTCGCGCTGCGCAAAGAAATGGGCAGAATCTGGTTCGTCATCGTCGGCGGCGCGCTGGTCGCCGCCTGGCCGATCGTCTGCGCCACCGCGTTCCGGAGCTTTTACTGGGCGCTGCTCGCCGTTCTCTGGGCGTTTCTGCTGCGTCCGCTCGGTTTCGAATACCGCGAAAGGTTTGCTTCCCCGCGCTGGCGCGGGATTTGGGATTGGATGCTTTTCCTCGGCGGAGCAGCGCCCCCGCTGATCTTCGGCATTGTGTTCGGAAATCTGCTTCAGGGAGTGCCGTTCTACCTCGACGAGATGTTCACCTCGCATTACACCGGGACGCTCCGAACACTGCTGAATCCTTTCGCGCTGCTGTGCGGCGCCGTGTCGTTGGCGATGTTTTTCTTTTACGGCGGCGTCTACCTCTGCCGCCACAACGAAGGCGAAATCCGGCACCGTGCCGCGCGCGCCGCGCATATTGCCGCCGTGACCATGCTCATCGTTTTTTCCGCCGGCGGCATCTGGGTCGCTGCCGGTATCAGCGGCTACCACCTCACCCAGGACGCAAAACCGCTCCTCACCCCGTTCGGTATCAGCGTGCTCTATTCTTCCGGCGCCTGGCTGCACAGCTATCACCGCACCCCCATGACCCTGCTTCTGCCGCTGCTGCCCTATTTCACCGTCGCAATCGCCTTATGGCTGCTGCGCCGCGGCCGCGATGCCGCCGCCTTAAAGGCTGCCGCCCTGGCGCTCATCGGGGTGATCGGCACCGCCGGCGCCGCAATGTTTCCTTTCATCATGCCTTCGTCGACACACCCGAACCACAGCCTCACGCTGTGGAACAGCGCATCGAGCGAGGCGACGCTGACGCTGATGCTCGCCGTTACCGCCGTTTTCGTACTGTTCGCCCTCTTCGCCTTCTTCCGCACGCACCTGCCCTGCTGCGCGAACGGAAAGACATGAAACGGCGCAAGTGAAAGAAATATGCGCTCCCGCAGGCAAGCGAAGCGATGAAAAAGTTGCGCGACCGCCGCAGGTAACGGGAAAGGTGGGCGAATCAAGCGAGGCACTGACGTGCTCCCGCGGGGGAAAGATATTTCCAACCGGTTTTACGGAAACCGCGCGGAAAACCGCACGTTCTCCACCTGCGTTCCGGCTTCCGCGTTCCGCACCGCCGCATAGACGGTAAGCGCATCGCGCGTGGCCGCAACATCATGAACACGCACGATCGCGGCGCCGCGTTCAACCGCCAGCACTGCCGCGGTAACGCTTGCCGCGAGCCGTTCCGTCACCGGGCGTCCGGTCAGTTCGCCGAGCAGCGACTTGCGCGAAAGGCCCGCCAGCAGGGGCAACCCCGCCACGCGCAGGGAATCGAGCCGCGCCAGCAGCGCCAGATTGTGCTCCCGCGTCTTCCCGAAGCCGAATCCGGGATCGAGAATCAGGCGTTCATGCGCGATTCCGGCGGCGGCCAGCGCCGCGACCCGGGCAGTGAAAAAATCCCGCATTTCATCGACGACGTCGTGGTAGCGCGGAGCCTCCTGCATCGTCTGCGGCGAACCCTGCATATGCATCAGGCACAGTGCGCAATCGCTGTCGGCAACCGCTTCGATAGCGCCGGGCGCGCAAAAAGCGCGGATATCGTTGATCATCGCCGCGCCGGCGGCAAGCGCGGCCTTCATCACCGCCGGTTTATAGGTATCCACCGAGAGCGGAACGCCGCAGCCGGAAAGCGCCTCGAGCACGGGCAAAAGGCGGCGCAATTCCTCGTCTTCCGGCGTCGGCGCGGCGCCTGGACGCGTCGATTCGGCGCCGAGATCGAGAATATCGGCGCCTGCCTCGATCTGCGCCCATGCATGCGCCACGGCACGTTCCAGTCCCGTTCGCGGGCGCTCCGCCGACACATCGCCCGAAGACGAACGCGATGCCAGAACGCCGTCGCCGGAAAAAGAATCGGGCGTGAGATTCACGATGCCCATCACCAGAGGACGGGACGGCGACAGATCGGAGGGAAGGCGGGAAGGATGGGAATTCATGCGGAACGCTCGGCGGCGGAAAACATAACGTGGGCGGGAAGAAAAGGGATTCAATGGGATTTCGGAACTTAGCGAAAAACGGGACGGGCAACAACCGGGACCTGGAAAAAGAATAAGACGATATGGCGCACGGTTTTATCCCTTCTTTTCGATTCCCGGATGATCGCATGCCATATAACGCACAATAATTTCCAATTTTAATAAATAATTTTAATTATAAATTCACTACATAAATAAAATGAAAATTAATATAAATTAGAATAACCCTCGAAAACCCCTCCTGAATTCCTGCCCGCGAGAAACGGCGAAGCAGGAAAAACTCACGCCGCCTCCGCATCGGGAGAATCCAGGAATATTTGATGAGCCCCCGGCCTTCGCAGCGGAGGCGAAATCTTTCCGGAATCGGCTGCGGATCTTTCCGCCATTGCGCCTCACGTAAAAACGGAAAGCGCGGCAAGTCCGCGTGGGAAACCACCTCCCCATCCTCACCCCCTCGCTCGATCCGAAACGGACAAAAAAACGGCGGGAGACCCAAACGAGACTCCCGCCGCAGAGCGTTGAGGTGTTCTTTTCTTCGCTCAGTTCGCCGGCACCGGCTGCGCTTCCGGCGGCGACAGCCGGAAGAGCGCGCAGTAACGGCGGGCATCCATCATTTCCTGAACGCTGGCGCCGTGACCGACGTAGAGTTCGGTGCCGATGACGCCCGTAACGTTGAGCTTGCGGATGATGTCGACATCGACGCTGTCGCTGGCTACCGCGACGCTATGCAACGGCAGGAACGGATCCAGGGACGGCTGCCAACTGTAAGGCTGGTTGTTCTGGAACCAGAGATCCCAGGGAATTCCCGAAGCCGCCGCCGGATAGCGCGCCGCCAGATAAATCTGCTGACCTGCCGGGAGTGCGCTGGTGCTCAGGAAGAGCGTGAGTTTCGGATACGTGCCACGGATCTGCAGCCAGTCCTTGCATGCCAGCGTACCGTCGGCAATCGGATAGATGCTGCGCTCCGGCGTCAGCGCGTCGCTCGGACACGCGTTGGCCGGCGCGGGCGTGGTCCACCACTCGGGAATGTCGAACTTGCCCTTGACAACCTGAACCCGCGTGCTGGTACAGTTGGCGTTGTACGTCACGATCAGTTCGGAGAGCGTTTCGCGTGCAATCGCGAGATCTTCGTTGCGCGAAACCAGCGTCGTCGAGCCGTTATAGACACCTTGCATCCACGCCTTGCCGCTGATCAACACCAGTCCGTAACCGGGGCTGGAACCATCGTAGCCGCGGCGGCGCGTCTCGACGATTTCGAAGCAGGTCTTCGGCAGCAACGCGGCAGCAAAAATCTTCGCGCGATTGAGGTAGATACCGACCGTAACGCCACGCGTTTCTGGCGGCACCGGATCGGGCAGACAGAAGCGGCGGCCGGCGGACCCGACGATGGCGATATAGTCGCCACCGCCCGTGAGCGTCGATCCGTCGATGATCTCCGAGGCGTCCGGCGGCACCGGTGGCGGATTCACCGGCGGTTGCGGGGTGCTGCCCGGTACCGGAGTGCTGAAGCTCGTCTGTACCTGGGCACGCAGCGCACCATTTTCGGCGACGAAATGAACGTCGTAGGTAGTACTGTGCGTCAAACCCGAACACGGGAACGGAACCACGATACTGGCATTGGGCAAAGCGCCGCTGCCGGAAGCAATGACGGTACCGCCATAAGTTCCAGTCATGACTTCTGCCGTCGTGGGCACTGGGCTGCCTGTGGGAACGACGATCCAGTAACCTGTACTGCCTGCCAGACTGGCCCAACCGTTGAGAGTTGCCGCGGTTTCGGTGACGTTCGTTGCACCGATCCCCGCCGTCAGCCCTGCTCCCAGCGTAGTAAACGTGAGCTTCCATTCGCTACTCATCTGCGTACCGTCTTCGGCGACCACGTACACGTCGTAAGTCGTACCTATGGTAAGCCCGGTGAGACTGAAAGGATAGGAAGTGTTGGCCGCGGCCATTGCTCCGCTGCCGGAAGCGACCAGGGATCCGATCATGGGCGTGTAGGTACCGGCGACGATCTGTGCCGGCGTCGGCGGCGTGGAGCCGGCAGTGACAACAATCCAATGCCCGGTACCCGTCTTGTCCGCTGTCGCGTTGAGCGTCGCGGCAGTCTGGGCAATCGCGGTAACGGACGCGGCGATGATATTGATTCCCTGATTGTCGAACGGATCGTACGCCGGCCCGCCGCGCACGAGGCGAACATGTCTCTGTTGCGACCGCGCAACCGTGAAGACGCCACCGATTCTGAAATCGGCGTAAAAGGCGTTGGCAATGGAGGCAGTCGCGATCGTGCTGCTCCAGAACTGTCCCCAGGGCGCGGCCTGCAGGATGGGCAGCGGGAAGAAAGCCTGGTCGATCGTCGGATTCAGATCGTAACGCATCAGCGTTTCCAGCTCTTTGGTATTGGGCAGACGCCAGTCGGTGTACCCGAAGGTACCTCCGCTGCCGTTGGCGGCAACCGCTTCAGCCAGCGCGGCCTGCCAGTTGAAACCTTGCAGCGTGCCGGCAGCACAATCGTTGGTACCCGGCTGATAGGCGGTACCCCGGCTGCACTTCATCCACATCAAGCCGGTGACATTGTCGGAAACCGTGCCGTTACCGTTATCGGTAAAGGATGCAGCCGGCGTCGCGGCACCTTCATCGCTGACGAGCATGACGCGATATGTGGACGCCTTCGTGGCGCTCCAGGCCTCGCCGGTATCGAACGCTACCGCCCAAGCACAGTTGTTGGGAGAACCGCAGGGGGATTCGGCATCGATCCGCGATTCGTCGCTCCAGTAGATGCTAGTGCCTGCGGTAATATTCGGAAAATAGCCAGTCACAGTATGCGGTGCAGCGGTGGCGCCGTGATTGACGATCGAGTGCAGTTCGCGCTCCGTCGGCAGGCGCCAGCCGGTCTTGCCGCAACGGCCGGTGCCGCCGCCGAGGGTTTCGCTATTGGCAGCGGTAACATAGCCGAGAAAAGTCGTCTGGTTCCAGGCCACGATGTTTCCACTATTTTCGGTCACGGCCGACCAGAGCAGCCCAGTGACGTTATCACGAGTACATTTCCAGTCCGTGGGGTTATTGCCCACTGCGACGGCACTATTCTGGACGCTGCCATCGTTGGCGACCTTGGTAAAATCGAATCCCGCGATGCCACCGCCGGTCTTGGGCGGCAAAACGCCATTGGCCTGCGCCGAATCGCGGCCGAAACGGGCGTCCTGGCGTGGGAATGCAGCAGCGTCACCGGTATTTGCCACCGTACACGCCACCATGTTCGCGCCGTCGAAACACAGGCTCAACCCGCTGTCGTTGAGCTTGCCAGTACCCGCATGCCCCGACGCCGGAAACAACATCACGGCACACAGCAATGCGGTAAGAAAGGCCAAATAGGCCCATAAAGAAGTAGAACGAGACATGAAAACCTCCCTGCGAATACTGCCTGAAATGCCATTTCCCGCCCGAATCGAAAACCTCCCGGCGCGGAATTGACCGATATGCGATTTCTTGTGTCGCTTCATTACTGCAATGGAGGCGCCAGCCCTCTCGCCGTTACGAACCTTCGGCGAAATTCCACACGCCGCCGTGGCGAACCGAAATTTCTGGTTATCAGTCGGGCGGGAGCGCATCAATGCAGGCACATCAATTAAAACCACAATGACATTAATGCAATCCGCCTTAAACTCGCATCAAAATAACACAGATAAGTTTCAGCGCAGGTTCATAAAAACCGGCATAAAGCGCAAAAAGTCACATCTTTGCACTAATATTTCTAGAGAGTATGGCAATAGGAATTGCCAAAAAATCCTTTTGTCGTTATTCGTATTTCAGCCAAACGATTTCGCCCCAAAATTCATTTCCACTGCACCCCATTTCGGAGCGGTACAGGCAGAATTATTTCCAACATGGAAACAATTCTGCACCACAGAAGATTACGAATAAGGAGGCTAATTTAACTATTATTGAAATTCACGCTTTTGTCTTAAAAAGAAATGTCAGAGAACTGCCAGAATCCAGACTTCGAACTCGATATATTTGCCGGCGAGCGGGTGATTGAAGTCGAAAAGTGCGCTACGCGCGTCGAGCTGGCGCAAGAAGCCGGTAAAAGTGCCACCGTCCGGGGTCGAAAATTCGACCAGGCTGTTTTCGGCAAGCTCGATTTCCGGCGGCAGCGCATCGCGCGCGATGCGTTCGACGAGGCGGGGATTTCGCGCGCCGAACGCTTCCTCCGGCGGCAGGCGGAATGTTTTCCGCGTTCCTGCGGGCAGATCGATGAGACAGGCTTCCAGCGTCGGCGCCAGTTGCCCGCACCCAAGCTGCAATGTGGCCGGGGAGAGGTCGAACGTGCTGACGAATTCGATCCCGTTCGGCTCCGCGGCGGCGCATCCTCCATCGGCCTCGCCCGCGTTTTCCATCCCTGGCGCTGTTTCCACGATATTCGGGGTTTCTTCCAGTGCGGCGATACGGTAATGCAACGTCAGAAAGCTGTCGTTGCGCACGCGCGGCACAGCGGCCTCGGCACCGCTCTCCACGCTCTCCATGCCGTTTTGCCCGTTTCCGGTATTTTTCACGAATCCCTCCCTTCGCGATGTGGCGTTCCGCGTAAAGCCACGAATAGAAGCAGCACCGCTCCCACGGTGATCGCGGAATCGGCGATATTGAACGCCGGCCAGTAATAACCCACGGCGTGGAGCTGGATGAAATCGACCACGGCGCCGAAACGCAGCCGGTCGACGACGTTGCCCAGGGCGCCGCCCATGATCAGCGCAAGCGCCAGGCAAAACCATTTTTCACCCGGACGGCGATACAGCTCGACGGCGATCCAGACGCTGACGGCAAACGCCAGCGCGGTAAAAAACCAGCGTTGCCAGCCGCCCGCACCGGCGAGAAAACTGAATGCGGCGCCGGAATTGTAGGTAAGTACCCAGTTGAAAAACGGCGTGACGGCGATCTTTCCGTGGACGGCCAGCGCCGGCCAGTCGAGGATCATGATCTTGCTCCATTGATCCAGCACGAACACGCCTGCAGCCAGCAGATACCAGAATGCGGAACGTTTCATAACGAAGGGTTTCCCGGAATTGCGCAGCACGGAAGTATATCCAAAGAAAGAACGGTGGCACCTTTCGTCCGCGTCCTCATGCCGCCTTTCGTGTATTCTCTTTATGCTGCGTTCCTCCCTGGTCGCGGCGGATACTCGTGCTCTCCATACCCTTCGTGCCCTCCGCGTAATTTTCTCCTTAACCCATTCTCCGCTACCCATTCAAGACAAGGCTCCAACCTCGGCGCTGCTCCACGGGCAATGACGAAAAATGCCGAAAAAGTCTTTTGTTTTAACGTGTACGGAAGCATAGAATTGGGTAAATTATCATTTTGGCGTGTGGCGGAAGCATGGCGGAGGTAATTTCGCAGATACCGCGCACGAAAAAATCCGGGGCGGCTTTTTTACGGAAAAAGAGGGTTTTGTGGCGCTTTTCCTGAGCGAATCCGATGTCCGAGCGGTATTGACGATGCCGCTGGCGCTGGAAGCGGTTGAGTCCGCGCATTGTGCGCTCGCGCGCGGCGAGGCGGTCGACGTGCCGAGGCAGCGGACGAAGCTGCCCCGAACGATGTTGCATATCCTGCAAGGCGCGTTGCCGGGCGACAACGTGATCGGTTACAAGGCGTATACCAGCAACCGATCCGGCGTACGTTTCCTGGTGCACCTTTTCGCCGCCGACAGCGGCATCCTCGAAGCGGTAATCGAAGCCGATTTTCTCGGCATGATGCGGACCGGCGCCGCTTCCGGGCTGGCAAGCCGGCTTCTGGCCCGGCCGGAGGCGCGCGTGGCAGGCGTCTTCGGCGCCGGCTGGCAAGCGCGGGGGCATGTCGAGGCGTTGTGTGTCGCATTGCCCGGTCTGGAACGGATTTCCGTCTTCGCGCGCGACAGGGAACGGCTCGCCGCTTTCTGTCGCGAACAGTCGGAACGGCTGCAACGAAATATCGTTCCCGCCGCATCGGCCCGGGAAACGGTCGAAGGAAGCGATATCGTCGGCACGGTAACGACTGCCGCTTCGCCGTTGTTCGAGGCGGAATGGCTCAACCCCGGTGCGCACATCAATGCAGCCGGATCGAATTCGCTGCTGCGCCGCGAACTGTCGCCGCAATGCGTGGCCCGTTGCGACCTGATCGCGGTCGACAGCGTCGACACGGCATTGAAGGAAGCAGGCGATCTCGTCCCGGCGCTCGAAATGGGCCGTCTTTCCGCCCGGCAACTAGTGGAATTGGGTGATATCCTTACCGGCCGTCATCCAGGACGAATGACCTCGGAATCGATCACGCTGTTCGAATCGCAGGGCCTGGCGGTGCAGGATCTGGCGCTGGCGCGAAAAGTCGTGGCGCTGGCGCGGGAACAGGCATTGGGAACGGAGTTGCCCTGGGGCGCATGATCCGGCGGCGAGCGCCGTTTCGTCGTGGCGTTCATTGCGGCAGACCGATTCCCGCTCTCATCGAACCGCTCCGGAAGCATGAAACTTCACAGGCTGTTTATTGGCAATTTAGGGTAGGCAAAGGAAGGCAAGACAATGGCGAAGATGATTCTCTCCATGGACGGGCTTGTACTGAAAGAAATCGAACTGGACAAGGAACGCATCACGATCGGCCGCAAACCCCATAATGACATCAGGATCGACAATCCGGCGATTTCCGGTGAACACGCATCGGTGGTGACGATGCTGAACAATTCTTTTCTCGAAGATCTGAACAGCACCAATGGCACCCTGGTCAACGGCCAGGCGGTGAAAAAGCACGTGCTCAAAAACGGCGATGTGGTCGAACTGGGAAAATACCGTCTGAAATATTTCGCTGATACGGACGATCTTCTGACTACCTCGGCAATCAAAAATTTCACGAACGAACTGGATGCCATCGATCTGCCGGAGATTCCGGAACTGAAGATCCAGCCAAAATCATGGATGCGCATTCTGAACGGCGCTTCCGCCGGGCGGCAACTGGAGATCACAAAGAATCCGACGACGCTCGGCAAGGTCGGCGTTCAGGTCGCTGCCGTCGTCTGGCGTCCCGATGGGTTCTTTATCCAGCATTCGGAAGGGAAACAGTTCCCGATACTGAACGGCGTCACCCTCGACGCACAGTCGATGTATCCGCTCAAGAACTACGATGTGGTGGAAGTTGCCGGGATTGCAATGGAGTTCTGCACCGAGCGCTCGTAGTGCACCGGACTCCGGTTGGCCCACTCCAACGCACTCCAGCGCATTCCAGCACACTTCGGTTTCATCATTCGCCGGCGGAGCAAGTTTTGCGTCGGCATCGACTTCGAAAAAACCTGCGGAAAAATAAAGCGCGGAACAGCCGCACAAGATCTTCCGCGTTCCCGTTGCCGGATTCAGCGCAACATTCCAACCGTGCGCGGATAGGGATTACGTACCCGGATTTCTTTCGGCAATGTAGCCACTGCGGCCAGCGCCGCTTCCTGCGATGGATAGTCGCCATAAATGATACCGATGCGGTCCTGCCCCGAAAGCCGGGAACGGTAAACGCGCAATAGACTCTGGTCGAACGGCAGTTCCGCGGTATCGGCGAGAAAGCGCTCGACCTCGTCGCTTCGCCTGCTGTCCTTGCGCATGATCTGCAAAAAATAATGCGACGATGGCGCCTCGTTCAGCCATGCCTGGCTTCGCCGCAGAAACTCCACGGTATGCGGCCCGAGTCCCTGCAGCAATTCAGGATCCAATGCCGGTTCGTCCGACGGTGGGTTGGAAACCGCCACGGAACTCAGAGAAACTTCCGATGCTGCAACGGAAGCAGGAGCGGGTTCGGAAAGGGAACTGGTGCCGACAGGAGCATCGTTTCCAGAGTGCTGGTCGCCAAGTGCTGAAGGAATGACCACGGCGGAAGACGGAACGGCCGACGGAACGGCCGACGGAACGGAAACAGGGACAGGAACAGGAACCTGGCTCGGCGCGGGAAAATAGATTCCGGCGGCGAAAAACGCCGCGGTTCCCACCGCTGCTGCGCTCAGACCAATGGCCGTCAGCCAGGCCCAATGGCGGCGCAGGAACGGTTGAGTACGCAAGGGCAGAAATTCGGCATCGCGGATCGCGCGTCTGGCCAGACGCGCATCGACGCCGCGCACTCCGTGCGCGAAAGCGGCAAGCAAAGCTTTGTCGGCAATGATATTGACCCGGCGCAACAGGCCCTCGGAGGCGGAATGGATCAGTTTCAGGGCTGCCGGCATAAATACCGCCCCCCCCCGGTATCCGGCGGCACGCAGGCGGAATTCGAGATAACGGGCGACTTCCTCGCCGCGTACCGCCTCCAGTGCAAAGTTGTGGGTGATTCTTTCCCGCAATGGGCGCATATGTCTCTGCGCCAACTGGAAATCCAGTTCCGGTTGACCGAATAACACGATGTGTACGAGCTTGTGCCGGTCCGATTCGAGATTGGAAAGCAGCCGGATTTCTTCCAGCGTCGCATCGGGCATCGTGTGCGCTTCATCGATCAGGATGACGACTTTTTTGCCTTCTCCATAGCATTGCAACAGATATTTTTGCAATGTGCGCAGAACGTGGCGCGGGTTGTGCCGGTCGCGCCGGTCACGCCGGTCGTGTCGGTCACGCGCGAGTCCGAGTTCCGCGGCAAGCGAGAGGAAAATTTCGTCCCGCGACAGCGAAGGGTTGGCAAGATAAACGGTAATGACGTCCGAAGGCAGCTTGCGCAGCAGCATGCGACACAGCATCGTCTTGCCGCTGCCGACCTCGCCGCTTACCTTGACGATACCTTCATCATAGGTAACTGCATAAATCAGGGCATCCAGAATCGAGCTGCGATCCGCGCCGGGAAAAAAGAAATCGGTATGGGGCGTAATGCGGAAAGGAGCTTCGTGCAATCCGAAATGCTCGAGATAAATCGGCACATCGGGACGATGTGGCGTCGCGTGCTGCTTCGCCGGAACACTCCCGATCCCTCTCTGTTCCGCCATTGAGGATTCCACCGCGGCGGCCGCGGTTTCCCCATTTTCCACATACTCCGCCGAAACCGCCCCCCCTTCCGGCAGAACCTCATCTGCGGCGGCGGTCTTGCCGTGCGCGGCGACAAGAGGAACGATGGAATACACTTTATTCATTGCGTCCGTTTCTTGAAGACATGCATATATTCACCGTCGGTCGGAACATGATGCCACAGTGTCATGGAAATTTTCAGCAGGAAGAAGTTCCCGGCGGGATAGGACGGGTACAATATGGGGAATTTTGGCGAAAAAAATACAAATCCGGACGCGGACAAAGGCCGGCGCATTGCGGATGCAAATGCGGCAAGGAACGTCTTCCGCGTCCGCGGGTTCAAACGATTCAGTGAGGGATGTATGGCAACCAGTATGCTTTTCAGCGATTTGTCGATTCTGCTGGTCGAGCCTTCGGGCGTGCAGGAGCGGCTCATAATGCAAATGCTGCGCGATGCCGGCGTGGTCCGTACCGCCGTGGCCCGAAGCGGGGAGGAGGCATTGACACAGATCCGCGCCACGATGCCGAGCTGTGTCGTCAGCGCTCTTTACCTGCCGGACATGAACGGTACCGATCTCGTCTGTGCGCTGCGCGCCGACGAGGATCTGGAACTGATTCCCTTCATCCTGATTTCGAGCGAAACCCGGCCGCAGATGCTCGACCCGATCCGTCAGTCCGGTGCCTGCATCATTCTTCCCAAACCGTTCGACGAACGGCAATTGCAGCGTGCATTACGCGGCGTTCTCGATTATCTGGAACCGAGTGCGCCGCTCTCCATCGATGTCGATCTTGAAAACCTGAAAGTCCTGCTGGTCGACGACAGCCCCAGCGCGCGTAAATTCGTGCGCCACACGCTGAAAAACCTGGGAATCGAAAACTGCATCGAGGCCAAGAACGGCGCCGAGGCGCTTGCGGTGCTCGGAGAGACGATGGTCGACCTGGTCCTGACCGATTACAACATGCCGGAAATGGACGGCAGGGCGCTGACCGAATACATCCGCACGCAGAGCTGGCAGGCTTCGGTACCGATCCTGATGGTGACCAGCGAGCAAAACATGAGCCGGCTGGCCGCCGTCGAACAGGCGGGCGTCTCGGCCATCTGCGACAAACCTTTCAATCCGGATACCGTGCGGCAACTGATCGAGCAGGTGATGGCGTCGTCCTGAATCCGCCCCGCACCCCATTACTCTTTATTACCCTTTCACAGCAGTTTTACGTGTTGCCCCGTCTCCGTGCAATGAGCGGAGACGGAAGGTGCTCATGGGCTTACGGGAAGACTCCCACGAATCAAAATCTTCCTCCAGCCCCTCGCTCCCGGGGCGGAAGCGCTTTCATTCGCCACCGCTACCGGACCATCCGAAGAGCGATTGAATAAATCGCCGTATCGCGTGCGACAACAAAAGAACACCATCGCGCAGCCAAATAAACTTTCGGTTAAATCCACCCTCGACCAAGGCAAAGAGTTGACCACGTCAAGCAAATACATTAGGGTAAACAAATATCATATAACTTCTATTGAAACAAAAAGCATATATGTTTATATGATTCAATTTGATTAGCAAAAGTCAGTATATAAAGGAAAAACAGCGTTGCTTATCAAACAGACAGGTAACCAATACGTCATTTTTCAATCATAATCATAATACAAAAGGAGACGCTCAGGATATTCAATATTACGCCAACGGCGTTTACATCCTTGTCATTTAAATCGCAACCAGCGTCCGATTGACGCAATCGTAGTGACAGTGACACAGTGCGATAGCGTCATTGGAAGCATTGCCCGATGAATGAATATTCGACGCGAAGTACGCTCGCGTGATGCTCCAGGAAACAGATAGATACCTTTGCGCATCTTTCTCACATTACAGCGTGTGGGAATCAATATACGGAAACGCTCACTGCTGCAAAGTCTGGAACTTTTCCCCGGGAAGACCACTCCTTTTCAAGCACAGCCCACTTTACGCCCACTCCACAGTGGGCTTTTTTTATGTCGCCGGCTACCTTCGCTTTTGAGCGGATCTTTGCGGGCACGCGCCCCATCTTCCCCGGCGCCGAACGCAAAGCCGCGCCGGGCTACGCCGGTTCGGGCTGCTTTTGCAGCAGCGTCAGCAGGCGCGCCAGTTTGTCGCGCATTTCCCGGCGGTCGACGATCATGTCGATGGCGCCTTTTTCAAGCAGGAATTCGGAACGTTGAAAACCTTCCGGCAGTTTTTCGCGGACGGTCTGCTCGATCACGCGCGGACCGGCGAAACCGATCAGGGCGCCCGGCTCGGCGATGACGATATCGCCGACGAAGGCGAACGATGCGGAAACGCCGCCCATCGTCGGGTCGGTCAGCACCGAGACGAACGGCAAGCCGACGGCGGACAGACGGGTCAGGGCCGCGGTGGTCTTGGCCATCTGCATCAGTGAAAAAAGCCCTTCCTGCATGCGCGCGCCGCCCGAGGCGGTGACGCAAATGAAGGGAATTCCCTGCTCGATCGCGGTACGCACGCCGCGCACGAAACGCTCGCCCATGACGGACCCCATCGAGCCGCCCATGAATTCGAATTCGAATACCGCCACGACCACCGGCAGGGTCTTGATCGCACCCTGCATGACCACCACGGAATCGGTTTCACCGCTATTGTCGAGCGCATCCTGAAGGCGCTCGGTATAACGGCGGCTGTCCTTGAACTTCAGGCTGTCGACCGGCACCACTTCGGCGCCGATCTCGAAACGGCCTTCGGGATCCAGCAGGATATCGAGACGCGCGCGCGCTTTCAGGCGGTTGTGGTAGCCGCAGGAGGGGCAGACATGGCTGTTCTGTTCCAGATCGGTGGCATAGAGCACGGTTTCGCATTTCGGGCATTTACTCCACAGACCTTCCGGCAGTGAGGACCGGCGCGAACCGCCATTGTCCTGGCGTTTGATTTTCGGCGGCAGAAGTTTGTTGAGCCAGCTCATGATGGGTTCCCTGAAAAAATTCCGAAAAAAGTCCGTTGAAAAAAGTGCCGAAGACTCTTGCGGTACGGATTTCGATTTATTTATTCGTTGCCGGCGCGGTCGATTCCGGCGCGGATCGATGTGATCAGCGCCGCAATCCGTTCATGCAGCCGTTCCGGCGGCGACTGCTCGATTTCCTCGATGATACGGCTGCCGACGATGACCGCGTCGCAGCAGGGCGCCAGCCGCGCCGCGGTATCCGCGTCACGGACGCCGAAGCCGACGGCGACCGGCAGGCCGGTGGCGGCGCGGATTTCCGGCGTGCGCTGCGCGACGGCGGCCACGTCGAGGTGTCCGGCGCCGGTCACGCCCTTGAGCGAGACGTAATAAACGTAGCCGCTCGCCACTGTCGCGACGAGCGCGATGCGCTCGGCCGTGGAAGTGGGCGCCAGGAGAAAGATCGGATCGATTCCGTGCGCGGCAAGCACTTTTGCATAGTCTTCCGCTTCTTCCGGAGGGCAGTCGACGGTGAGCACGCCATCAACGCCGGCCTCCTGCGCCGCCGCGGCGAACGCGGCCAGACCCCATGCCTCGACCGGATTGGCGTACCCCATCAGCACCACCGGCGTTTCCCGATCGCGGGTGCGGAATCCGGCAACGCAGGCGAGCACTTTTTTCAGGCTCATTCCTTTTGCCAGCGCCCGTTCGGAAGCGCGCTGGATCGTCGGGCCGTCGGCCATCGGGTCCGAGAACGGCACGCCGAGTTCGATGATGTCGGCGCCGGCCGCCACCAGCGTATGCATCAGTTCCTGCGTCGTCGCGGTATCGGGGTCGCCGGCGGTAATGAACGGAATCAGTGCCTTGCGGCCTGCCTGGGTAAGCCGGGTAAAAGTGGTTGCGATTCTGGACATGGGGAAGTGACTCAAGTGGTGATCGCTCAGAGCGCGATGCCGGAACGGGCGGCGACGGTGTGGATGTCCTTGTCGCCGCGTCCGGAAAGGTTGACCAGCAGCAGATGCCCGCGCGGCAGCGTCGGCGCGATTTTCGCCGCGTGCGCCAGCGCATGCGCGGATTCGAGCGCGGGAATGATGCCCTCGAAACCGCACAACGCATGAAACGCCGCCAGCGCTTCCTCATCGGTGGCGCTGACGTATTCGGCGCGGCCGCGGTCTTTCAGCCACGCATGCTCCGGGCCGACGCCGGGGTAATCGAGACCGGCGGAGATCGAGTGCGTTTCGATGATCTGGCCGTTTTCATCCTGCATCAGATAGGTGCGGTTGCCGTGCAGGATACCGGCCCGGCCCACCGACAGCGGCGCGGCATGCCGCCCGGTGGCGACGCCGTCGCCGCCGGCTTCGACACCGATCAGGCACACGTCCCGTTCCTCGAGGTAGGGATGGAAAATCCCCATCGCGTTCGAACCGCCGCCGACGCAGGCAATCACGGCGTCCGGCTGGCGGCCGTACTGTTCGCGCATCTGTTCCCTGGCTTCGATGCCGATGACGGTCTGGAAATCGCGCACCAGCATCGGGTACGGATGCGGCCCGGCAACGGTGCCGATGATGTAGAAGGTATCGCCGACGTTGGTCACCCAGTCGCGCATCGCTTCGTTCATCGCGTCCTTGAGCGTCTTCGAGCCGGAGGTCACCGGCACGAGCGTGGCGCCGAGCAGCTTCATCCGGTAGACGTTGGCCGCCTGCCGCGCGATGTCCTCGGCGCCCATGTAGACGACGCATTTCATGCCGAAGCGCGCCGCGATCGTCGCGGTGGCGACGCCGTGCTGCCCCGCGCCGGTCTCCGCGATCACGCGTTTTTTGCCCATGCGCCGCGCGAGCAGCGCCTGGCCGATGCAGTTGTTTACCTTGTGCGCGCCGGTGTGATTGAGGTCTTCGCGCTTCAGGAGTATCTGCGCGCCGCCGAGTTCCTCCGACCAGCGCCGGGCATGGTAAATCGGACTCGGACGGCCGACGTAGTGCTTGAGTTCCGCCGCGAACTCGGCGGCAAATTCGGGGGTGAAGGCTGCGCACCCTCCTCCACTCTTGCCGCTCTCGCCTCCATCCTGGCGTATGCCGGCGTAAGCCGCGCGTAATTCGGTCAGTGCCGGGATCAGCGTCTCGGCGACGAAAATGCCGCCGTAGGGGCCGAAATGGCCTCGCCCGTCCGGCAGCTCAGTGTTCTGCATTGCGTACTCCTGCGATAAAAGCGGCGATTTTTGCGTGATCCTTGATGCCCTTGATGGTCTGCCCCGAGGAGCCGACCGCCTCGACGCCGGAGGAAACGTCGACCGCCGCCGGACGCACGCGGCGAACCGCCGTCTCCACGTTTTCCGGCGTCAGGCCGCCGGAAAGCACGACCGGCAGAGAGAAAAGCCGGGGGGCAGCCGTCGTTCCGATCATCGTTCCAGCCGCCGTTCCGACCGCCGCTTCCGTATCATCCGGACGCAGCAGATCCCAGTCGAAGGTCTTGCCGCCGCCGCCGTAGCCTGTCACCAGCGCATCGAAGAGCAGCGCCCGGGCGGAAGGGAAGGAAACCGCATATTGTAGCAAATCGTCCCGCCGCGTCTCCGGCCCCACCCGCGCCGCTTTCAGATAGGGCCGCGCGAAGCCGGCGCAGTAGGCTTCATCCTCGTCGCCGTGAAATTGCAGCAGGGACAGCGGCACGGTCTGCAGGGTCCAGGCCACTTCTTCCCGAGGCGCGTTGACGAAGAGTCCCACCGTTTGCGTAAACGGCGGCAGCGCGCGCACGATCGCGGCGGCCGCGCCTGGGGCGATATAGCGCGGACTGGCATGGTAGAAAACGAATCCGAGCGCATCCGCGCCGAGCGCCACCGCCGCCAGCGCGTCCTCGAGGCGCGTGATGCCGCAGATCTTGATCTGGGTATGCATTTGGTTACATCTCCGGTAACGACATTTTTTCCGGCTCCGGCAACGCCCAGTGCGCCTCGTAATCGACGCCGCACAGGTAGAGGCCGTCCGGCGCGAACGTCGGCGCGGCAAGGCGGCGATCGCCGGCATCGAGCAGTTCCGCGATCCACCGCGGCGGGTGTTTGCCCTTGCCGACGTAGACGAGGCTGCCAACCAGGTTACGCACCATGTGGTGCAGGAATGCGTTCGCCTCGAAATCGAAAACGAAGAAATCGCCCTGCCGCCGCACTTCCGCGCGGCTCAGGAATTTGCGCGGGGAACGCGCCTGACATTGCGCGGCGCGGAAGGCGGAAAAATCGTGCTCGCCGACGAGCAGCGCAGCGCCTTCCCGCATCGCCGCGAGATCGAGCGGCCGGTGGAACCAGCCGGCGCGCCCGTGCCAGAGGCCGGGCCGCTGCGGGCGGTTGAGAAGCAGATAACGGTAACGCCGGGCGCGCGCCGAAAAACGGGCATGAAACGCTTCCGGCACCTCGCGCATCCAGCGCACCGCGAGCGTCGGCGGCAGCAGCGCGTTGACGCCGCGCACCCAGGCTTCGGGCGGGCGATCCGCGCCGGTGTCGAAATGCACGACCTGCGCCGTCGCATGCACGCCGGTGTCGGTGCGCCCGGCACAGACGACGCGCACCGGCTGTGCCGCAATCGACGATAGCGCCGACTCGAGCGTGTCCTGCACGGTGTTGCCGCCCGGCTGCGTCTGCCAGCCGTGAAAGGCGCCGCCGTCGTATTCGAGTCCGAGCGCGATCCTCATCGAGACGAACAATGTATGTTAATTAATTTTAACATGAAACTCACTACTAATGCCGATACAAATTCTATCTTAGAATAGAATCATTCCACCGTAACCGACTTGGCGAGGTTGCGCGGCTTGTCGACATCGGTCCCGCGCACCAGCGCGACGTGATAGGCGAGCATTTGCAGCGGCACGACGTGCAGGAGCGGCGAAAGCGCGTGATACGCCTCGGGCAGGCGCAGGATGTGAACGCCGTTGGAGGATTCGATGTGGCTTTTGGCATCGGCAAAGACGTACAGCTCGCCGCCGCGGGCGCGGACTTCTTGGAGGTTGGATTTGAGCTTTTCCAGCAACTGGTCGTTCGGCGCCACGGCGATCACCGGCATGTCCTTGTCGACCAGTGCCAGGGGGCCGTGCTTGAGTTCTCCGGCGGGATAGGCTTCGGCGTGGATGTACGAGATTTCCTTCAGCTTCAGCGCGCCTTCGAGGGCGATCGGATAATGCCGGCCGCGGCCGAGGAAGAGCGCGTGCTGCTTGCCGGCGAAGCGCTCGGCCCAGATGCGGATTTCCGGTTCGAGTTCGAGCAGCTTGCCGACCGCCGCCGGCAGGTGGTTCAGCGCCCGCAGTTCCTCCGCCTCGCGCTCGGGCGGCAGGCGCCCGCGCTGCTTGGCCAGCGTCAGCGTCAACAGGTAGAGCGCGGCGAGCTGGGTAGTGAACGCCTTCGTCGAGGCGACGCCGATTTCCGGGCCGGCGCGGGTGATGAAACGCATGCTGGCCTCGCGCACCAGCGAAGATTCCGGAACGTTGCAGATCGCCAGGCTGCGGCTCATCCCCAGCGTTTTTGCATGGCGCAGCGCCGACAGCGTGTCGGCGGTTTCGCCGGACTGGGAAATGGCGATCACCAGCGTGTCCGGATCGGGAACGGATTCGCGGTAACGGTATTCGCTGGCGATTTCGACCGTGCACGGCAGCGCGGCGATGGCTTCGAGCCAGTAGCGCGCGACCAGGCCGGCATGCCAGCTGGTGCCGCAGGCAAGTATCAGCACCTGGCGGACGCGGGGGAATTCCTCCCCCGCAGCGGTACCGAAAAGCCCCGGTTGCAGGCTGCGCGCGGCGTGGATCTGTTCGAGCGTATTGGCGAGCGCGTCGGGCTGTTCAAAAATTTCCTTCTGCATGTAATGCCGGTAGTGCCCAAGCTCGATGGCATCCGCGGAAAGCTGCGATTCGATCACCGGGCGAGTCACCGGAGCACCATCGTCGCGGCGGCAGATGCGGTAGCCGTCGCGGCCGATTTCGGCGCAGTCGCCATTCTCCAGGAACACCATGCGCCGCGTGACCTGCAGCAGCGCCGAAGCGTCGGAAGCGGCGTAGTAGCCGTCGCCCTCCGCCCCCAGGCCGATCAGGAGCGGCGCGCCTTCACGCGCGACGACGATCCGCTGCGGCGCGCCTTCCCAGAGCACGGCGATGGCGTAGGCGCCTTCCAGGCGCGCGAGCGTGGCGCGCACGGCAGCAAGGAACCGGTCCGGATGATCGCCGGGGATATTGTGCAATGCCCGCCGCACCAGGTGAGCGATTACTTCGGGATCGGTATCCGAGGTGAATTCGGAGCCGTCGGCAATGAGTTCGGCGCGCAGGGTCTCATGATTTTCGATGATGCCGTT
>JAVBTC010000183.1:0-30765 GCA_031556405.1 Rhodocyclaceae bacterium | reverse complement strand
CCAGCGTCTCGGCGCAGAAGGAAAGAGTCCACTCTATGCCGCGATCGACGGCCGCCTGGCGGCGGTGATCGCGGTCGCCGATCCAATCAAGGAGACCACGCCCGAGGCGATCAAGGCGCTGCACGCGCTTGGCCTCAAGGTTGCGATGATCACCGGCGACAATGCGGCGACGGCCGCGGCGATTGCCAAGCAGCTCGGCATCGATGAGGTCGCGGCCGAGGTCCTGCCCGACGGCAAGGTCGCGGCGCTGAAAAAATTCCGCAGCAACGGTGCGCGGGTCGCCTTCGTGGGCGACGGCATCAACGACGCGCCGGCGCTCGCCGAAGCGGACGTTGGGCTGGCCATCGGCACGGGAACCGACGTGGCGATCGAGGCGGCCGACGTGGTGCTGATGTCGGGCGACCTGCGCGGCGTGCCCAATGCCATCGCGCTCAGCCAAGCGACGATCCGCAACATCAAGCAGAACCTGTTCTGGGCCTTCGCCTACAACGCCGTGCTGATCCCAGTCGCGGCGGGCGCGCTCTACCCGGTGAACGGCACCTTGCTTTCGCCGATCTTCGCCGCGGCCGCGATGGCGCTCTCCAGTGTCTTCGTGCTCGGCAACGCGCTCCGGCTCAGGCGCCTGCAGGCGCCGATGACGATCGAGATCCGCGCCCGAGACGCCGAGAAGCGAGACGGCATCGCCCCAGGTCACGCCTATGAGTGATTATCGATCCCAGGCCGAAGCGCCGTCTGGCTGAACACCAAAACGAGATCGGGGAGACCGCCATGGATGACGCATTTCATCCTTACGCCACCATCCGCACGGCGCCGGTTTGCCCCGGCTGCCGGGCGCTGACGGATTGGCTCCAGCGAGAGAGAGGATCGCGTTCGAAGAACGCGCCCTCACCGACCCCACGATCATGGACGAAGCCAAGAGACGCACCGGGGTGCGTGTCGCCCCGATCACCCTGGTCGGTGAAAAAGTCTTCGACGGCACGTTCACGCCGCAAAAAAAACGACCTGACCGCGGCACTCGGTCTGTTCAATTCTGTCCGAGAGAGAGCGCCATGACGAAACACATCGAGATACGCCAAGCCGGATGCACCATCGCTGTGCCGGAGGGCGTGACCATCCTGGAAGCGGCGCCCGCCGACGGCATCGCCTATCCGCATGGCTGCCGCTCCGGCCGGTGGTCGAAGCGGCGATTTGGCAATGGAATAAGCCGCCGGTTTTTCGGTGGTATTTGATGAATCCTCAATGAGGAGAGAACAATGAATATCGGACAAGCGGCTAAATTCTCCGGCGTCTCGGCGAAGATGATTCGCTACTACGAACAGATTGGCTTGGTTCCGAAAGCGGAGCGCTCCGAGGCTGGCTACCGGAATTACAGCTTGCCGGACGTGCATAGTCTTTGCTTCATCCGTCGCGCACGCGACCTGGGGTTCTCTGTCGAACAGATCTCGGAGCTCCTGGCCTTGTGGCACGACCGTGGCCGCGCGAGTGCCGACGTCAAGGCGATGGCACTCTCCCACATCGCCGGACTGAAGGCGAGGATCGCGGGACTGCAAGCGATGGTGCAAACGCTCGAGCACCTGGCCGGTTGCTGCCATGGAAATGACCGCCCGGATTGCCCGATCATCGAGGATCTGGCCGAACCGACCGCCGCAGCGGCGGAACCGTGTTCCCAGGTTCCACATAAAACGCCTCGGTTCGGGGGCGACACACCCGCCTCGTCGCGCAAGCGCGCTGCCACGGTTACTCATTCGTGAGCTGAGGTGAACGCACACAAGCTTGCTCGGCATCGTTCTCATACAACCGAGGTCAGCTTCTTCGATGGTCATCCTTTCCCGGGTTCGCTCGAACGCGGTGGCAAGAATTTCGCTATTGAAAATCGAAGCAAAAAATTTCGTCGAAGAGCGCTTGACCTTGCCACGCTGTCAAACTCCATACTGGTTGAACACCGTAACCAACCAGGAGATCAAGATGCTTCGTTTCCACATCCCCAACATGACTTGCGGCGGCTGCGCCAAGTCCGTCATCAAGGCGCTGCTGAGTGTCGACCCGCAAGCCCGCATTGAAACCGACCCGCCCACGCGTGAAGTTCGGGTCGATAGCGCGCTGGACGAGAGCGCTTTCCTCGCGGTGCTAAGCGAGGCCGGATATCCAGACAAGCAACGGCCTGAAGCAACAGCCAAGTGATCAAGGAGTGATACTTATGCAAACCAAGCACCTTTTTGCTATCGACGCTGCGGTGGGTACTGCGGCAATGCCGTCATCCGCGGCGGGAACGTTGCCCCTGAAGGGCACTTTTACCCTTCCCGGCATGATCGAAAAGGTCACTGCCGAACTCGTTGTCCGGGAAACCGGACCGCTCACGCGGGAGTTGCTGATCGCTTTCGCCGACAAGGCGACGGGTCGGCCAATCACGCACTTCGACGAGGAACTGACGCAGCAACTCCACGTGCTGGGGACTGACAGCGGTTTCTCGAGTTTCGTGCACGAACATGCGGGCAAGCCTGGATCGGACGGGCGCTTTCGGGTCGCGATAAGCTTTCCGAAGCCTGGAACCTACCATGTCTACGCCGACGCCGTGCCGAGCGGTCTCGGCCAGCAGGTCATCCGCTTCGAAGTACCTGTGGGCAGTACGGCAGGCAGCCCGGCAGCACCGCAACAAGCAGCGCCCGCCAGTGCAGTCAATGGATCCGATGGCCCCTATGAGGTCGAATTGAACACCTCGGCTCTCCGGGCCGGGACCGAGAGCATGATGGCGTTGACGATCCTGAAGGACGGCAAACCGGCCAGAGACCTTGGGCTTTATCTTGGCGTGCCGGCGCATGCAGTGTTCGTGAGCACCGACGATCTCAGCTATGTTCACGCGCACGCCATGGCGGCGGATGGACCGAAAGGCGCCCACGCCGCGCACGGGTCGCATGTCGACCCGAAGGCCGCCGTCCCGGCCAAACTGATGCTTCACGCAACGCCCCCCCATGCGGGTCGGTATGCGCTATGGATTCAGTTTAAGGGCGACGGCCAGGTGCGAACCGTGCCATTCGTCGTCACTGTTCCGGCAGGGCTATGACTTCCCGCGAGAGCCTGGAGGAAGCGACCAAGAACGCCACACGGGAAGACCTTTTCCCTTTGAGGGTAAGGCCATTCCTCTTCGCTTCCCATTCCCTTCTGTGCCCTTTTTGGAGTTAGAGATGTGACGAAAACAAGGCCTCTGTTTTCATCCAGACTCAATGAATACGGGCTATCCACCGCCGGCCGCACGCCGCCGTGAGAGGCACGCTGGCGACCGGCCGTGGATAGTCCTGCGCATGACGGACGATTGGTGGGGAATCCAGTCTGAAACTGTCTGTGGCAGTGGGGTGTCGCTGTCGTAGTCTACCGGCTCGATGACGAGCCGTTGACCGGTTGTGACGGTGGGAGCGCCCTTCGGCGAGGTGACAGGCGCTTGCCCTGCACGTCGTCGCACCAGCCCGCGAATCAGCAAAGACCGTCCTTCCAACTGAGCGCGGGACAAGAGTGCGTCACACATGAGCTTGCCCAGATATCCACTCGCGCCGGCGACGACAATGATCTTTTCCTCGGAATCCATCATGGCTCGCTTGGCTCCATCTCGAAGGACACCAGTTGGATACCGGCTGTCGGTGTTTCTTCAGCCGTGATCGTCGGAAGGTCGAATACTGCGGTCGTCTTCGGGTTCATGAAGGAGGCTCCTTGAGAGGGTGCGGTACGGATGGCTGGCCGCGCGGTCGACGCGTTCATGGCATCAGGACTGCAGGGCCGGCATCACCACATCCTGTACGATCCGGCTGCCTTCGGGCGTCGTCCAGTTGCCCACCAGTTCGGCGATTACCTGGTTCGTGCTCGACAGCGTGACGCCGTTCTTTTCCATGCGGCGCAGCGCCATGTCGTCACCGAGCCTACTCGGCGAACCGCCGGCATCGGCGACGACCTGCACCGCGTAGCCGTCGCGCACCAGGCTCAATGCCGGGAATACGGTGCAGACGTCGTTGGTGACGCCGGCGATGACAAGCTTCCTGCGCTCGGTCGCCTCGACGGCGGCGGCGAAGTTGGCATCGTCCATCGCGTTGACGATGCCCACCCGCCGGATGCGGGCGGCGAACTCGGCCGGCAGGATGGTCTCCAGTTCGCTCAGCAGCGGCCCCTGCGCGTATTCCTCCATGCTGGAGGTCAGCACGACCGGCATCTTCAGGATGCGGGTGGTCTTGGCCAGCATCAGCGCATTGCGCTTCATCTCCTCGAAGGAGATGGAGCGTACCCAGCCCATGGTGCCGACCTGGTGGTCGATCAGCAGCAGGGCGGTGTTCTCTCCGGTGAATCGTTCGTAAGCCATGATAAAACTCCTCGTGATCAGATAGGGCGTATCAATGTGGGCGTGCGCCGGAACCGTGCTGCCGCCGGATTTCGAGTGCTTCGACTATTTCCTTTTATGCCATGCGCCAGGGTTGCTTGATGACGGGTTCCTCGGATGGCGCATGGGGAGATCATGGCCTGCTTCATGGTTGGGATAAATAGGGGGCTCTGGATAACATTGATCCGCAAATGGAGCAATGAATGTGGAACTGTTGAACGACATGGCCCGTTCGTCGAGGTCGTCAAGGCCATCTCCAATCCTGCGGCACGGTAGCGGCAGTATATGGACGTTGGAAAATCTCAATGGATTGCGTTAACTTGCCGATGGGGGAAGGGCGGTACATAATGTGACCTCGCCCCGTTCTGTGAGCAGAAAATCCCTTTTTAATCAATTGGTTGTATGCGGTGTTCCGTTTTCTTCGCTCGCACTCGACTTTTCCCCTTTTCGGTACATTATTCCCGCGCGTTGCGTTGATACGACCATGCGTCTTCTGATCAATGGAGAATCCAGGACATTTTCCGAACCGCTGACTGTCGCGGGGCTGGTCGCCGCCATGGCGCTGGCGGGAAAACGTATCGCCGTCGAGAGAAACGGCGAAATCGTGCCGAAAAGTCGTTATCCCGAAACGGTGCTGAACGATGACGATCGTCTGGAAATCGTCATTGCCGTCGGCGGTGGATGAAACCGGGCGGACCGGTGCGAGCCGGGGGGCGTTTCTTCTTTTTTCTTCCTTTTGTCTTAGTCAGTATTTCCTCCAATCCTCTTCGAAAGAAAACGATTCATGGACCAGCTTACGATTGCCGGCAGGAGCTATACGTCGCGTCTGCTCGTCGGCACAGGAAAGTATCGCGATTTTGCCGAGACCGGGGCTGCCATCGAGGCTTCCGGCGCTGAAATCGTTACCGTCGCGATCCGCCGCTGCAATATCGGCCAGGAGCCGGGGCAGCCGAATCTGCTCGATGTGGTTTCTCCCTCCCGCTATACCATCCTGCCCAATACCGCCGGCTGCTACAGCGCCGATGAGGCGGTGCGCACGCTGTTCCTGGCGCGCGAACTGCTCGATGGGCACGCGCTGGTGAAGCTCGAGGTATTGGGGGACGCGGAAACGCTTTTCCCCAATATGCCGGAGACGTTGAAAGCGGCGGAAATTCTGGTCCGGGAGGGATTCCAGGTGATGGTTTACTGTGCCGACGATCCGATCCAGGCGCGGATGCTCGAAGATATCGGCTGCGTCGCGATCATGCCGCTGGCGTCGCTGATTGGTTCCGGGATGGGTATCGTCAATCCGTGGAATCTGCGTCTGATCATCGAGCGGGCAAAGGTTCCGGTGCTGGTGGATGCCGGCGTCGGCACGGCGTCGGATGCGACGATCGCGATGGAGCTGGGCTGCGACGGCGTGCTGACGAATACCGCGATCGCGCACGCGCGCGACCCGGTGAAAATGGCCGGCGCGATGAAAAAGGCGGTCGAGGCGGGGCACGAGGCATTTCTCGCCGGGCGCATGCCGAAAAAATATTATGCCGCCGATCCCTCGTCGCCGGTTTCCGGGCTGATCGGTTCATGAGCGCGGCGGGCAGCGGGGCGATGCCGGAATCCGGCGCGAAAGCAACTGTGCAATCGGCCATGAAGTCGGCAATGAAGTCGGAGGCGCAGACGGACGTGCAGGCGGACAGCCAATCGGAACTCCCGCAATCCGTGCACATCCGCAGTTTCGTGCGGCGCCAGGGGCGGGTATCGAACGCGCAGCAGCGTTATCACTCCGAAATGATGGCGGAGATCGGGATTCCCTTTCGGCCGCAAACGCTCGACCTTGACCTCGTGTTCGGGCGCGCGGCGCCGAAGCTGCTGGAAATTGGCTGCGGCATGGGGGAGACGACCGCGACGATTGCCGCGGAGCATCCGGAAAACGATTATCTCGGGATCGAGGTGCATACGCCGGGTGTCGGCAGTCTGTGCAAGCGGATTGCCGAGCAGGGGCTGCGCAATGTGCGGATCTGTCAGCATGACGCGGTCGAGGTGCTGCGCACGATGATCGCGCCGGAATGCCTCGCCGGAATCCACATTTTTTTTCCCGATCCCTGGCCGAAGAAGCGTCATCACAAACGGCGCCTGATCCAGCCGCCGCTCGTGGAATTGCTTGCTTCCCGCCTGGCGCCGGGTGCCTATATCCACTGCGCCACGGACTGGGAGGAGTATGCGTTGCAGATGCTCGAGGTGTTTTCCACCGAACCGGCGCTGGAGAACAGTTCCACGGCGCTGGAAAGCGGGTTCGTGCCGCGCCCGCCGTCGCGTCCCCGGACGAAATTCGAAGAACGCGGCCTGCGTCTGGGGCATGGTGTCTGGGATGTCCTGTTCCATAAAAAACCAGGCTGCTGAAAATTGCCGTGAAACAATGGATTGCCGGTTTTTGCCGCCGCCAGAAATACCGCGCCGTCGTCATCGTCCGTAAGTTCGCCGTCGGCGCGCGCATCGCCTGGACGGAGGCGTGCAAATGGCTGAAACATGGATTCCTGCTGCCGCTGCTGGCACGTCTTCCGGCACGGCTGGCCTATCGTGTCGCGACGGTATGTACGCATGGCTGGAAACCGCCGTGCGAGCTTGACTGGAAAAGGCCGTACCGGGAGGGAATCCGTTATCTTCAGGCGCGGAACGGATTATTGGCCGGAGCCGATCCCGTGGCGACGATGCGCCGGCATGACTCCGTGCTGGCGCGCGATGTGCTCGACGGCTACCGTTTCGCGCATCTCACCGCCGCCGAGGTTCGCGCGCGTGTTTCCATCGCCGGTATCGAGGCGCTGGATGCGGCCAGGGATGCGGGGCGCGGGGTCATCATCTGCATGGGGCACTACGGCCGAACCGCGATGCTCGGCGCTTCGCTGGGGCTGTCCGGCTATCCGGTGGGGATGCTGACGAACAGCACCGACCGCAGCAACGAGGCGCTTTCCGCCGCCGACCGGGCGATGCTGACGCGCAAGATGAAAGACCTTTCGCGCGCCGTCGGCGGTCCGTGGATCAGGACGGGAAGCAATACGCGGATGCTGATTTCGCATCTGAAGGCGGGCGGCAGAGTCTGCGCGACTGCCGATCTGTACGAGCCCAACCCCGAGAACCGTTTTTCCGCGCCGTTTCTCGGCGGTATTCTGTCGGTACCCGATGGATTGCTGCGCGTTGCCCGGCGCACGAACGCGGCGTTCGTTTACGGCCGGGCGCGGGATGCCGGCGAACGGGTCGAGATCCAGCTCGTCGCCATCGACGAACCGACGCCGGAGGCGTGTTTTGCCGCGTACCTGAACCTGCTTTCGGCGGATATCGAGAAAGAACCGCAGCAATGGTGGCTGTGGGGGATGCTGCCGGCGGTGTGGAAGGCGGAGGTAAGCAAAGCAGCGGAATGAAACCGTGGAAACGACAGGAGCGCATCGATGAAGGATGAGACTTACGATCGAACGATGTACCAGGCGATTGTTGCCGCGCCCGGATTTTTCATCGGCGTCGTTTGCGATGAGATGTGGGTGACCGGGATCGAGTATCTTCCGGCAGGCAGCGAAAAGGCGCCGAAGAATCCCCTGGCGGCCGAGGCGGTGCGCCAGTTGCGCGCATATCTGGCCGACCCGCGCTGCGTTTTCGGCCTGCCGCTGAAACCGCAAGGCAGCGTCTTCCGGCGTCGTGTCTGGGAGCGGATTTCGGCAATCGGCTGTGGGGAGACGCGTACCTACGGCGACCTGGCACGTGCGCTGAAAACCGCGCCGCGCGCGGTGGGGCAGGCATGCGGCTCCAATCCCTATCCGCTGGTCGTGCCCTGTCATCGCGTCGTCGCCGCGACCAAGAGCTTCAACGGCGGATTGGGCGGATTCAGCCATGAGGGCGAGGGCGTGGCGCTGGAAATCAAACGCTGGCTGCTTGAGCACGAACGAAGAGCGATGGAAAAAGCATGAAAACGCTATTCCGGGTCTCGACCGAAGCCTGAACCGGTTTTCGGAGGGAGGGATGGAAATGTTTTTCCATTATAAAATTAATTGTATGTTGTTTTCTGTGGCTGAGATTAAGCATTAATTATTTAACTATTATTGTTCGACTATTGTGGCGCTCTCCGTGATTCATGCCCGACGCGCGTAAGAAAAAATCGCCCCCATTACCCGAGCAGGACGCGGCATTGATCGATGCTTTCTGCGATGCGCTCTGGCTTGAGGACGGCTTGTTGCCGGCTTCGCTCAGCAGTTACCGCAGCGATCTCGAACGCTATGCGCAGTGGCTGCGGGCCGAAATTTCTTCCATGACGCTCGCCGATGCCGACGAGGTCGCGCTGAGCCGCTATGTCGCGGTGCTTTCGCGGCAGTTGCGCGCCGCTTCCCAGGCGCGCCATATCGCGACGTTGCGCCGTTTCTATCGCTGGTTGCTGCAACAGAACCGGATTTCCGCCGACCCGACGCGGCGGGTGGAAAATCCCGTGCGGCCGTCGCGCCTGCCGCAGGTTTTTTCGGAAGCGCAGGTCGAGGCGCTGCTTGCGGCGCCCGATACGGATGCGCCGCTCGGATTGCGCGACCGGGCGATGCTGGAAACGCTTTATGCCACTGGGTTGCGCGTTTCTGAGCTGGTCAATCTCAAGCTGCATGAAATCGACGGTGACGTCGGCGTTGTCCGCGTGTTCGGCAAAGGGGCGAAAGAGCGGCTGGTGCCTCTGGGCGAAGTCGCCCGCGACTGGATCACGCGCTATCTCGCGGATGCGCGCCCGGCGCTGCTGTCGGGGCGGCAGAGCGACGCGCTGTTCGTGACCGCCCGCGCGGCCGCGATGACGCGCCAGATGTTCTGGACATTGATCAAACGCTACGCCCGCGCCGCGGAGCTTCCCGCCGAACGTCTTTCCCCGCACGGGCTGCGGCATGCGTTTGCCACCCATCTCATCAACCACGGCGCCGACCTGCGCGTCGTGCAGCTTTTGCTCGGGCATGCCGATATTTCGACGACGCAGATTTACACCCACGTCGCGCGCGAACGGTTGAAAAACCTGCATCGCCAGTATCATCCGCGTCCGTGAACATTCCGCGTTCCCGCTTTTGGCCGGAGATACGGAAATTCCAATTTTGAATTTAATTCGTAATTCTACCCGGCTACATGCAAAGATATGAATTCTATTCTTTATTTGGAAATTTCCGGCATTGATAATCCGTTGCCGTTTTTCTCCTAATATTGCGCGGTAACGGTTTTTTCCCGTCGTCCGCCATCCTCCATCCTTTTTTCCCCACGCCGGGGCTGTTCAGCAGAAAAAGTGTTTCAGCATGCGTACGCTGCCTTCTCCCATGCAACTGACGTTGATCGTCGGTATCTTTCTGTCTGCGATTTTCCTGCTTCTGTATACCCTCGCCGCCGATCTCATACAGATTCGCGAAGAAAAAACCAAGAGCGATCTCCTGCGGCTGCGCCAGCACAATCTGATGCTTTCCGCGCGGCTGGCGCGTTCCCTGGATACCGTGGAGATTCTGCTCGATTCCACAGTTTTGCATATCGCCAATACGGGGGACTGGCGGCAATGGGATGAGACGGATGGCCTGCTCGCCTTGCGCCGGCCTCTTTCGCGCAACTTTCCGCAATTGCGGCAACTGGTCATCTATGATGCTGGCGGTATCGTGCGGCACCGTAGCGGCGGACAACCTTCCGCCAACGCGGACATGCCGACCGACACGTCGATGTCCGTGCCGCGCGATATTCACGACAGTGCCCTATTCGCACAAGTCAAAAGCGGCACCAGACGCAGCAGTTATCACTTTTTCCTGCTCGAACCCGATCTTCCGACTTTTGCCGTGGCACAGCGCCTGGAAACCGAATCCGGCGATTTCTCCGGCCTTCTGGTCGCTTTCATGGAGCCTTCCTTTTTCAAGCATTTTTGTATTTCCCTGCTGCCGGACGACACGATCGAAGCGGTGATCGTCGATGCGCAGGATCGGACTCTGCCGGTGTGCATTTCTTCATCCAAGAACATATCCAGCCTCGTTCGCCATGACGGCGAACGCTGGCGGCTGTTCGCGCTCACCGCGAAAGTGAAGCGACCCCAGGGAGAGCTCGATTATTTCGTGAAAAACGTGGTCGTCTCTTCCGGCGCGCCCGAATATCCAGAACTGCACATCGTCAGCGGCGCGCCACGGCGCTATTTCGCCGGGCACTGGGGCGAGAGCAGCGAACGCGCCGTGTTGCTTACCGGTTCCGCGCTGGTCATGCTGATCGCCGCGGTTCTGCTGATCCGCCGCCAGTTCCGGCAGTTGCGCCTGCTGGCGCAGAAGCTGCGCGAACACCGCAACAGCCTGAAAAAGCGCATCGCCAAGGCGACGCGCGAACTCGAAATACGCCGCCGCCGCGCCGAGTCCGATACCAGGGCGAAATCGCAATTCCTCGCGGCGGTCACCCATGACCTGCGCCAGCCGTTGCATGCGTTGCAACTGTTCGCCGACAATCTGGCGCAGATCACCACCACGCCGGAAGAAAATTTTCTGGTGCACCGCATTCGTGAGGCGGCCACGGCGATCGGCGAGCACCTGGAGCGTCTGCTGCTTTTGTCGCGCCTGAGTTTGAGCGAAATGCCGCAGAAAAAAGACCTGGTTCAGGTGTATCAGATTCTGCAGCGGCTGCGCACCATCTATCTGCCGCTGGCGGCGCAGAAAAACATCCGTTTGCTCATCGTCGACAGCCGCGCCTATCTTTTCACCGACGTGGCACTGCTGGAACGCCTGATCGGGAATCTGATCGACAACGCGCTCAAGTTCTCTCCGCCGGGCAGCACCGTGTTCGTCTGCGCGCGGCGGGCGCATCGGGGCAGGGAACCCTCCCGTCCGGCGTTGCGGCTCGAAGTACGCGATAACGGACCGGGGATCGCGAAAGAACATCAGCATGTAATTTACAACGAATTCGTGCAGCTCGGCAATCCCGAGCGCGCCGCCGGGGCGGGGTTGGGACTGGGCCTGTCGATCGTGCACCGGATTGCCGAAGTGCTTGGCGCCAAACTGAGCTTGCGTTCAAGCCCCGGACGCGGTTCCGTTTTCGCGTTCACGCTGCCGTTGGCAAGGCCGCCCACCGAGGAAGAGACGAAAATCGGCGAAGTACCGCCGCTCCTGATTCTGATCGGCATGAGCGACGATTTCGCCGATAGCGCCACGCGCTGGGGGTATCCCATCCGCCGCGCCCCCGATATTGCCAGCGCCTGGTGCCTGTTCGAGGAGGTGCATGCGATTCCGATCATCGCGCACGACTGCCGGGGACCGCTGCCGTACGAGATCGAGGCGTTGCTCAGGCAGCATCCGGGCATCGTCGTCACCCCCGCGCGCGAGCGAATCGAACCGTTGGGGCCTTATCATCTGCGCGAGCCGATCAAGCCGGCCACGTTGCGCGCGCTTTTGCGCAGCCTGCATCCCGCCGCCGACGACGGAGACTGAATGGAGGCAGAAAAACGGGGGCACGGACAGGAAGCATCGGGGGCGTTTGCCGGGAAAAACGATGGCCTGCCGGAGCGTGGCCGGGAAGTTTTCGCATTCCGCCGCGGCGGGAATAAAATGAAGATTATTGGAGGCGACGCTCATGGAACATTCGCATGCCCCGGAAACGCCCGCTACCCGCTTTCTCCGGCAACATCAGATTGCCTGCTCGGTGCATCTTTATACGTATGAAGAGCATGGCGGAACGAAGGTTTCGTCCCGCGCGCTCAACGTTTCCGAGCACAGCGTGATCAAGACCCTGGTGTTCGAGAATGAAGGCGGCGCGCCGCTGATCGTGTTGATGCACGGCGACCGCAAGGTGTCGGTGAAGGAACTGGCGCGGCAGATCGGCGTCAAGAAAATCAGCCCGGCCAAGCCGGAAGCGGCACGGCGCCACACCGGCTATCTCGTCGGCGGCACCAGCCCTTTCGGCACGAAAAAGAAACTTCCCGTGTATCTCGAAAAAACCGTCCTCGATCTGCCGCTGATCTATATCAACGGCGGCCGCCGGGGTTTTCTCGTCGGCATCCATCCGCACGATCTGCTGCGCAGCCTGCAACCGACGCTGGTGGCAGTGGCCGCGGTGAGCGGCTCGTAGCGCCGGTTTCCGTGAATGCCGTCCAGGGCGCGCTCACGAAACCGGTTCTGGACGGGATAGGGATTGAAGGTGGCTACCCCGCATGCTCGTGGGCGGGGCACCGGCAGCATTCGGTGCGTGACGGCAATGAAAAACGGCGGCTTTCCCGATCTTTCGAAAGAAATTTCACTAAATTCTAAATATATATTAAATATTGCTTGGCGTATGTAGTGATATATACGCAGAAATTATTTTTGAAAATTAGAATTTTCCGGATGGTTCGGAATATTTCGTCAGGCGGACGTCAGCGAATGGACGACAACTTTGTATTTTTTGGCGACGCGCAGATATAGCTCGCGCGCCGAAAGCACGCGCGGATCCGTCGGGTTTTTCTTCCACGCCACGTTCAGATAGCGCTGGGCCTGCGCCGCCTTTTTCTCATCCCACTGCCGTTGGTCGAGCAGCGTGAGGATGGCCTTCGTGGCATTGACGAGAAATTGCACGTTCGGCACCCGTTCCGCCGCTTCGACAAGCAGATCGACCGAACCCTCGAAATCGCCGGAACGCGCTTTCATGACGCCTTCGTTGTTGATCGCGATGATTTCGCGGCTGACTTCCTCGAGCAGCGCCTTGCCCGCTTCCTCCTGCCCGGTGCGGGCGAAAACGCCCTGGATGCGGGCGATGATTTGCCGGTCTTCGTTATTCTCGGCGGCGACGCGGCGCAGAATTCCCTGGCCGGCGGCGGTATCGCCCGCGGCGAGGCAGGCGTGCGCCAGATCGACGTCGAGGCGTTGCGAGAGTGCCGCGTTGCCCGTGCCGGAAACTTCGGCCTCGGCGCTGATTTCCTCGCGCATTTTCAGGGCATGGCTCAGTGCGTCCTTGGCTTTGCTGGTTTCGCCTTCCTTGTCGCTGCACAGGCTGTCGAGCACCAACGCGGCGTATTCGCCTTCCTTGTTGCCGCGCCAGTTGCGGCGCAGTTCCTGGATCACCTTGCGGGCACCGTCGGCGGCGTCGCGGTCGAGCAGCACGCGGGCGAGGTTGGCGTAGTCGTCGACCTGTTGCAGTGATGAACCGCGGCTGCGTTCGAGCACCTTGACGTAGGCCTTTTCCGCCTGCTCGAAGTCACCGTTGCGCATCGCGATTTCCCCGACGCTGCGCTGGCGCAGGGAATTGTTCGGCGAAATCCGCGCCGCCTCCTGCAATGTCGCCTGCGCTTCGTTCGGGTGGCCCAGTTCTTCCTCGACGAGCGCGAGGAAATCGTAGGCGGCCATATATTGCGGTGCCGCCTCGACCAGTTGCTTCACCACCGTGCGCGCTTCTTCCAACTGCCCGAGACCGCGCAGGGCGATGGCGTGCCCCATCTGCGCCCAGGGCAGCGGCTGTTCGGCAAGCACCTGCCGGTACAGCGTTCCGGCTTCCTCGTATTCACCGAGCGCGTTCAGGGTTTCACCCTTGATCCGAAGGGCCTCGATCCGGTAGTGCGGGTCGCTGGCGATGACGGCGTCGCAGGCGCTCGCCGCGGCCAGATAGGCGCCTTCCTCGAGCAGCAGGAAAACCTTGGAAAAAACCAGCTTCTTGTACAGCGCCTTGAGAATGCGCCCCTGCAACTGGTCGGCGGTGAAAGGCTTGATCAGATAATCGTCCGGGGTCAGCTCGGCGACCGAAATAACGTTGTGATAGGACCGCTCGCTGGTAATGATCATGAAAACGGTCCACAACGGAATCAGATGCTGTTGCCGCAATTCCTCGAGCAACTGCTGTCCGTCACGGCCGTCGTCGAGCACGTAATCGGAGAGGATGATATCGAAGCGGCGCGCCTTGACCTGGCGCAGCACTTCGGTGGAAGTGCCGACGCCGCTCACGCTGGTGATGCCGAGGGAGGAAAGCATCAGGCGCAGCGAATCGCGGGCATTTTGATGCCGATCGACGATGAGAACGCGTTTCTCCGGCAGTTCCTTTTCCAGGAGCTGGGCGCGTTTTAGTGAAATGTCGGTACTCACGGAGGCTGGGAGGGCATATTCACCGGCATAAAGTCAAGTTACATAATACATAAAGAAAGTGCTGGAACTCAATGAAAATTCAGCACTTGGGAAGTATACCGTGGGATATATACGAATATGTTATTCAGACCGGCGTCGGCCGGCGAACGTTTTCCGCCGCATCGTCCGCAAACCCGGATGGAGCTCGGATGGAATCCGGCCGGGTATTTCGCCAGCCCGGCAGCCGGGGATGCGGCCCGTTTTTTTATGCTTCAGAGTTCCCGCACACCGTCGTCGACCGGTATTCGTAATGAAGGATCACTGTTCCCGGCGGCGATGCAGTACGGAATTTCCCGATCGGCGGCGGAACCGCCGACGGCCAGGCAGGCATGCGCCAGGTCGATATCGAAATATCGTGAAGTCACCGTTCCGCCCGCACCGGAAGCCTTGATGCCGGCACCGAGTTCTGCGCGTATTTTCAGCGCCCGGTTCAAGGCTTCCCTTGCCTTGCTCGTTTCCCCCTCCTTGTTGTTGCACAGGCTGTCGAAGACCAGTGCGACGTATTCGCTTTCCTTATTGCCGCGCAAGTAGCGGCGCAGTTCCTGGATTACCTTGCGCGCTCTGTCGATGGCATTGCGGTTGAGCATCACGCGGGCGAGATTGGCGTAATCGGTGAGTTGTTGCGACGAGGAACCGCGGCAGCGTTCGAGTACTTTGAGATAAGCCTTTTCCGCCAGTTCGAAGTCGCCGTTGCGCATCGCGATTTCCCCGACGATGCGTTGGCGCAGGAAATTATTCGGTGAAATTTGCACCGCCTGTTGCAAGGCTTCCTGGGCTGCGAACGGATTGCCCATTTCCTCCTCGATGGAGGCGAGAAAATCGTAAGCGGCCAGATATCGCGGTGCGTTTCTGACCAGCCGTTTTATTACCGCGCGTGCTTCTTCCAGTTGCCTGAGACCGTGCAAGGCCTTGGCGTGCCCCATCTGTGCCCAGGGCAGCGGCTGTTCGGCCAATACCTGCTGATAGAGCGTCTCGGCTTCCCCATATGCTTTGAGCGCATTCAGAATCCTCCCCTTGATTCGCAATGCCTCGATCCTGTGAGGAGGGCCTCTCGCGATGACGGCATCGCAGGCACTCGCCGCGGCGGGGTAATCGTTTTTCTCGAGCCGCAGAAAAACCTCGGAAAAAACCCGTTTTTTATCCAATGCCTTGAAAATACGTGCCTGCAACTGGCCGGTGCTGAAGGGTTTGATCAGATAATCGTCCGGGGTCAGCTCGGCGACCGAAGCGACATTATGATAGGACCGTTCACTGGTAATAATCATGAAAACGGTCGACAACGGGATCAGATGCCGTTGCCGCAATTCTTCGAGCAATTGTTGACCGTCGCGTTCATCATCGATGATGTAATTGGAAATAATAATGTCAAAAGCGTTAGCTTTCGCCTGGTGCAACGCCTCGGTGGAAGTGCCGGCACCATTGACATTGGCAATTCCCAGTGAAGAAAGCATCGAATGCAGGAAGTCGAACGTGCTCTGGTGTCTGACGACAACCAGGACGCGCTTTTCCAGCAATTCCTTCTCCAGGAATTGGAGGTGGTTTATGGAAATGTCAACGTCCATGAATGCCAATGGTACATCTTTAATAGCATAAAATCAAGTTAAAGGCATAAAAGCTGATTTGGGTAATAAATAATAAAAACCGCCGGAATTCGACAATGAATCCAGGCGGTTGAAGAAGAGAGATGAACCGTTTTTGGGTTTGTTATCCGATAAAGTCGCAATCGACCATGTGTTATGTTTCTCCGGCTTACGGTGGCCCGTGCGCACGGCTGTATGTTTCCTGCACGTACGCCGGGAACGCTGTTTCGGGGTTGCTTCCTGTTTCCGGCCGCGTCTCAGTTTTCCCGGGCTTTTTCAGCGGCGAGCACTTGCGCCGTGGCGTTGATCACGGAGGCGATGCGACCGACGTCGCGTAATTCCGTGACGGAGAGGCCGAGCTTTTTCAAGCCATCGACGTGGGCGCCGACACAGAAACGGCATTTCCCGATCAAACTCGCCGCCAGCGCCCACATTTCGAACTTGCGTTCACCGACGCCGGCATGGTTGGCGTAAACATTCATGCGCAATTGCGCCTGCTGTTTTTTCAGTTCCTCGTCTCCGGCCAGGTCGAGATAGGTGTACCACACGTTGGTCATGCCCATCACCGAGGCGGCGGCCAGGGCGCCGTTTTTCTCTTCCTCGCTCAGGCCGGGCGCGGCGATGAGCGCGGCGACGAGCGTATCGCTTTTGGCGGCGAACGCGGCGGCCAGCGCCGAGCCGAGGGCTTCTTCCTGGGGCAGCGAGGAACGCAGCAGCACGGCGTCGAGATTCAGCCTCACATCCTTGGCGTAATCGGGAATCTGTTCCTTCAGGGCGTCGATGAATTCCATTCGTTTTTCCTTTCGTCAGGTGGTTCCACCCCGGGACGGCATGAAAATTCCCGTCCCGGGATGTACTTCGTCGGAGATATTCTTAGAGCGTCGAGCCGCCGACCTGCCGGTTGCACGGGCACAGCTCGTCGGTTTGCAGACCGTCGAGGATGCGCAGGATTTCCTGCGGGTTGCGGCCCACGTTCAGGTTATTGACCGAAACGTGTTGAATGACGTTGTCCGGATCGACGACGAACGTTGCGCGCAGGGCGACGCCGGCGGCGTGATCGCGGATGCCGAGCTGGTCGATCAGCGCCCCGGTGCTGTCACCGAACTGCCAGTGATTGAGCCGGTCGAGATCCTTGTGCTCACGCCGCCAGGCCAGCTTGACGAATTCGTTGTCGCTCGAACCGCCGAGCAGAACCGCGTCGCGGTCGGCGAAATCCTTTACCAGCTTGTTGAACTCGACGATTTCGGTCGGGCAGACGAAGGTGAAATCCTTGGGGTAGAAATAAATGATCTTCCATTTGCCGGGGAACGAGGTTTCGGTCAGCGTTTCAAACGCGGAATTGCCTTTTTCTTCATGCTGGTTGAAGCCGGGCTTGACGCCTTGGACGCGGAAGGATTCGAGTTTGTCACCTACGGTTTTCATACTGGTTCTCCTTTTAAAGGGTTGTTTGAAGATTGGTTGAGTGTTTAAAGGTTGATTGAGGGGCTGTGAAAAAGACCGGAAATAATTTGTTGCGTCGGCCTGATGTAGCCTATGGTAGGAAAAGCGAAACAATAGCTCAAATTGATTCTTTTTATTTTTTCAATAGTTTTTTTCTATTTTGAAGGCGAATACCTGTCGCCACGCAAGCGCGCTGAATTCCGGCGAACTTTGCGATTCATTGGATTGACGTAAAATTACCCTCTTTGTCGCCTGACGTTCTTCCTGCATTTTCTCCATGGATTTTCCCGATTCTTTCGATATCGTCGTCGTCGGCGGCGGTCACGCCGGCACTGAAGCGGCGCTTGCCGCCGCGCGCATGGGGCGAAAAACGCTGCTGTTGACGCACAGCCTCGACACGCTCGGCGCGATGAGTTGCAATCCCTCGATCGGGGGAATCGGCAAAGGCCATCTGGTCAAGGAAGTCGATGCGCTGGGCGGTGCCATGGCGCAGGCGGCGGATGTGGCGGGAATCCAGTTCCGCATTCTCAACGCCTCGAAAGGCCCCGCGGTGCGCGCGACGAGAGTGCAGGCGGACCGCTCGCTGTATCGCCGGGAAATCCGCTCGCGGCTGGAAAACCAGCCGAATCTGACGCTGTTCGCGCAAGCCTGCGACGATCTGGTCGTCGAAGGCGGGCGCGTTGCCGGCGTCGTCACGCAACTTGGCATCCGTTTCACCGCGCGCGCCGTCGTGCTGACCGCCGGGACCTTCCTGAACGGCCTGATCCACGTCGGCCTGCAAAATTATCGCGGCGGGCGCATGGGCGACCCGCCCGCATTGTCGCTGGCGGCGAGGCTGCGCGAACTGCAACTGCCGGCCGGACGCCTGAAAACCGGGACGCCGCCGCGCCTGGATGGAAAAACGATCGATTTCTCGCGGATGGAAGCGCAGCATTCGGACCTGCCGCTGCCGGTGTTCTCCTTTCTCGGCGATGCTTCTCAGCATCCGCGGCAATTGCCGTGCTGGGTGACGCAGACCAACGCGGATACGCACGACATCATCCGCTCCGGCCTCGACCGCTCGCCGCTGTACTCCGGCGTGATCGAAAGCGCCGGGCCGCGTTATTGCCCGTCGATCGAGGACAAGATTCACCGTTTCGCCGGCAAGGACAGCCACAACGTCTTCCTCGAACCCGAGGGGCTGGAGACGCACGAAATCTATCCGAACGGAATTTCCACCTCTCTGCCTTTCGATATCCAGCTCCGGCTCGTGCGTTCGATCGGCGGCCTGGAAAACTGCCACATCCTGCGTCCCGGTTACGCCATCGAATACGATTACTACGATCCGCGCGCGCTCAAGTCCTCGCTCGAAACGCAGGCCATCGCGGGCCTTTTCTTCGCCGGTCAGATCAACGGTACCACCGGCTACGAAGAGGCTGCCGCGCAGGGGCTGCTGGCTGGCGCCAATGCCGTGCTGTATGTCGACGGGCGTGAGCCCTGGCTGCCGCGCCGTGACGAAGCCTATCTCGGCGTGATGGTCGACGATCTGGTGACGCGCGGCGTCACCGAGCCGTACCGCATGTTCACCAGCCGCGCCGAATATCGTCTCAGCCTGCGCGAGGACAATGCCGATCTGCGTCTCACCGAACAGGGGCGGGCGCTGGGTCTGATCGACGATGTCCGCTGGGATGCGTTCTGCCGGAAACGCGATGCGATCGCCCGCGAAGAAGCGCGCCTGCGCCGCATCTGGGTCAATCCCGCGACATTGCCGGCGGAGACGGCGGCGCCTGTGCTCGGCAAGGCGATCGAACATGAATATTCGCTCTTCGAGCTCCTCCGCCGCCCGGAAGTGACGCACCGGACATTGGCGCAGCTTTCTCCGGCGGCGGTTCCGGACGATCCGGACTGCACGCCGGAAGTGATTCAGCAGGTTGAGATCCACGCCAAATACCAGGGCTACGTCGAGCGGCAGAAGGACGAAGTGGCGAGAAGCCGCGCGCAGGAAGAAAAGCGGCTGCCGCCGGAGATCGATTACGCCGAAGTGCCGGGACTTTCGCACGAAGTACGGCAGAAACTGTCGCAGCGGAGACCGCAGACGCTGGGGCAGGCTTCGCGTATCCAGGGCGTGACGCCGGCGGCGATATCGTTGCTGCAGATTTATCTGAAACGCCTTTCCATGCGTTCCGCCGCATGAACAAGGACAGAGAAACCGCGCCGGAGGATTTGCGGGCGGCCTTGCAGGAAGGAATCGCGGCGCTTGGTCTCGAGGCCATCCTGCCGCCGGAAGCGCCGGCGGCATTGCTTTCCTACGCGAAGCTGTTGCGGAAATGGAATGCCGTCTACAATCTCACCGCGATCCGGGAAGAAGAGAAAGCGCTCAGTCATCATCTTCTCGATGCGCTGGCGGTTCTGCCCTATCTGCTGCCTCACCTGCAGTCCCATCTCAAACCGGCGCCTGCGGCCCTGCTCGACGTCGGCAGCGGCGGCGGCATTCCCGGCCTGCCGCTCGCGCTGGCGCAACCGCAGATGGCGGTGACACTGGTCGACAGCAACGGTAAAAAAACGGCATTTTTACGTCAGGCGGTGATTGAATTGGGATTGCGCAATGTCACGGTGCATTGCGGCCGCGTCGAAGCGTTTCGCCCGGGAGAGCAGTTTTCCGCGATCATTTCACGCGCTTTTGCCGATCTGGCCGGGTTCGTTACACCAACTCAGCATTTATTGATGCCGCAGGGGTCCTGGTGGGCAATGAAAGGCGTCCGGCCTGAAACGGAAATCGCCGCGTTGCCGGAAGGAATCGAAATCGCGGCGTTTCATCCGCTCAGGGTTCCCGGTGTCGAAGGCGAACGCTGCCTGTTGCAATTGCAGGAATGCGGCGGGAATGTGGTGGGAATGCAGCAAAAACGCATGAACTGAATCGATCAGGTGGAAGGTGAGGAAGTGGCGAGAATTCTGGCGGTAACCAACCAAAAAGGCGGTGTTGGCAAAACGACCACGGCGGTCAATCTGTCCGCCGGGCTGGCCTTGCTCGGCGAGCGGGTGCTGCTGGTCGACCTCGATCCCCAGGGCAACGCCACGACCGGCTGCGGCATCGTCAAGCGCGAGGCGCTGCCCACCGTCTATCAATTGCTGATCGGACGTTCCTCATTCGCCGACGTCCGCCTGCGCGTGGCTTTCAACGATTTCGCATTCGACCTTCTGCCGGCCAACCGCGAGCTGGCGGGCGCCGAAGTCGAACTGATCGAACTGGAAGCGCGCGAATACCGTCTGCGCCAGGCGCTTGCCGACGTTGCCGGCGAATACGATTTCATCGTCCTGGACTGTCCGCCGGCACTCAACCTGCTCACCGTCAATGGATTGGCGGCGGCGCAGGCGGTGATGATTCCGATGCAATGCGAGTATTACGCGCTCGAAGGGCTTTCCGATCTCGTGACGACGCTGAAGAAAGTGCGCGCCAATCTGAATTCGATCCTCGAAATCGAGGGGTTGTTACGCACCATGTACGACCCGCGCGCGATGCTGACGCAGCAGGTTTCCGGCGAACTGGAAACGCATTTCGGCGACAAGGTTTACAAGAGCATCGTGCCGCGCAACGTCCGCCTCGCCGAAGCGCCCTCGTTCGGCAAGCCGGCGCTTGCCTACGACCGCAACTCGCGCGGTGCCCAGGCCTATCTCGCGCTGGCGCGGGAGCTCCTCGAACGGCGCCGGCAGAAAACCGGCGAGGCGCGGGCGAACAATCCGAAGGGTGCGGCGGAGGAAATGAAGGCATGAAAAAAATGAAAGGTCTGGGGCGCGGACTGGATGCGCTCCTGGGCGGCGATAGCGATAGCGACCGTAGAAAAGAGGAGCAGCGCGCGCTTCCCGTCGACCGTTTGCAGCCGGGAAAATATCAGCCGCGGACCAAAATGGATCCAGCCTCGCTCGACGAACTGGCGGCCTCGATCCGCGCCCAGGGGCTGATGCAGCCGATCCTGGTGCGGCCCGTCGACCGCGATGGCGGGCGCTACGAAATCATTGCCGGCGAACGGCGCTGGCGTGCCGCGCAAATCGCGGGATTGACCGAAGTGCCGGCGCTGATCCGGGAAATTCCGGACGAAGCGGCGCTGGCGATGGCGCTGATCGAAAACATCCAGCGCGAAAACCTGAATCCGATCGAGGAAGCACTCGGTCTGCAGCGGCTGGTCGACGAATTTTCGATGACGCACCAGCAGGCGGCGGATGCCGTCGGCCGTTCGCGCCCGGCGGCCTCCAACCTTCTGCGTCTGTTGCAGTTGGCGCCGCCGGTGCAGGAAATGCTGATGCAGGGCGCGATCGACATGGGGCACGCGCGCGCCCTGTTGCCGCTCTCCGGCGTCTGGCAGGTGCAATTGGCGCAACGCATCGCGCAAAAGGGATTGTCGGTGCGCGATGCCGAACGTCTCGCGCAGGCGGCGCAGAAGCCGCCGCGCGGCAAGGAAAAAATGCCTGCCGCGGACCGCGATCTGTTGCGTCTGCAGGAAGAACTCGCCGATATCCTGGGGGCAAACGTAATGTTGCGTGCCGGCAAAAAAGGCAGCGGGCGCATCGAAATTTCATTTACCGACCTCGATCAGCTCGATGGAATCCTCCGGCGCCTGCGTGCTTGACTGTGTGTCTGACATTTTTCCCGAACTTACTCTTTTTCGCGGCCGCAACGCCGCGAATTCCCGGAAGGCAGCGGCCTGAAAACGGCGCTCGAAAGCGTTTGACTCCGCCTTTTTCAAGTCTTATAGTAGACGCCTTTGTGCGGTAGCCGGCTGGCGCCCGATATTTCCGACACTTTTTCGTTTCTTTTTCGCTTCGTGCCATGTTCAGAGTCATTTATCTGCAAATCGGCGCGGCGGTGTTGGTGGCGGTGTTGGCCGGAATATTTGTCGGGATAGAAGGAGGAGTATCCGCGGCGCTGGGAGGAGGGGCATGCATACTGCCCAATTTCCTGTTCGCCGTGCGCATGAGTCTGCTCGCGCATCGGGCGGACCGTGGTTCAAGCTCAGAGTCGGGCGCGTCCGCTGTATCCGCCTCTTCCTATTCGGTCAATTTCTTCGTCGGTGAGTTCATCAAAATCGCCGCTACAATAGCGCTTTTGGTGGCTGCCGTGAAAGGCTATCCAGAACTGCACTGGCCGAGTTTTCTCGCTGGGCTGGTGCTGACATTACAAGCTGCTTTTATCGCTTTTTGGAAGAAAACCTAAATATGGCAACCGGTTCCGAAGCGCACACGACGACGGCGAGCGAATACATCGTTCACCACTTGGCCCAGCTCAATACCTCGGGGCATCCGCAACAAGAAATCGTCGATTTCTCCATTCTCAATCTCGACACGATCTTTTTCTCCATCGCGATCGGCATCCTGGCCCTCTTCTTCATGCGGCGCATCGCGAAGAACGTCACTTCCGGCGTTCCGGGGCGTACCCAGGCGGCGTTGGAAATCATCCTGGAGATGGTCAACAACCAGGCGAAGGGCATCGTTCACAGCGCCGAATCGCGTAAATTCGTCGCGCCGGTGGCGCTTACCGTGTTCATCTGGATCTTCCTGATGAATTCGATGGACTTCCTCCCCGTCGATCTGCTGCCGCGTATCTGGGGCGCCGCCACCGGCGATTCGCACGCCTATCTGCGCGTGGTGCCGACCGCCGACCTGAACGGCACCCTCGGCATGTCGATCGGCGTATTGCTCATTTGCTTCTACTACAACGTGAAGATCAAGGGCCTGGGCGGCTGGATACATGAATTGTTCACCGCGCCGTTCGGCAACCATCCGCTGCTCTATCCGATCAATTTCCTGATGCAGATCATCGAGTTCCTGGCGAAGACGATTTCGCACGGAATGCGGCTTTTCGGCAACATGTATGCCGGCGAACTGCTGTTCATGCTGATCGCGCTGATGGGCGCCGCCTGGGGCGGATCCTCGATGGTTACCGGCGGCCTGCTCTGGGTCGGGCATATCATTGCCGGTCTGGGCTGGGCCATTTTCCACATCCTGATCGTGACGCTGCAGGCGTTCATTTTCATGATGCTGACGCTGGTCTATATCGGCCAGGCGCACGAGAGCCATTAAGGATTAAGGAGCATTGCTGATTTCCGGCGGCCGTCCCGGATATTCCGGCGGCGGCAGCCACATCCCTGTTTTACCGCAGTTTCAATACCTACTTGTCAATCAAAGGAGTTGTCATGGAATTAACGCTTGGTTTTGTTGCGCTGGCTACCGGTCTGATCATCGGTCTGGGTGCGATCGGCGCCTGTATCGGTATCGGTCTGATGGGAGGGAAATACATCGAAGCCTCCGCGCGCCAACCGGAACTGATGAACGAACTGCAGACCAAAATGTTCCTGCTTGCCGGTCTGATCGATGCCGCGTTCCTGATCGGCGTCGGGATTGCCATGATGTTCGCCTTTGCCAACCCGTTCAAGGTCTAAAGCGCGCCGTTCCCTACGATTAATTTTTTGAAGGGGATACAACAGTGAATTTGAATTCAACACTGTTCGCCCAACTCGTCGTGTTTTTCCTGTTGGCCTGGTTCACGATGAAGTTCGTGTGGCCGCCGATCGTGAGAGCGCTCGACGAACGCGCGAAGAAAATCGCCGATGGACTGGAAGCCGCCGAACGCGGCAAGGCCGATCTCGAGCGCGCCATGAAGCGTGCCACCGAATCCATGCGCGAAGGCAAGGAAAAGGCGGCGGAGGTTCTGGCGCAAGCGGAAAAACGCGCTCTGCAGATCATCGAGGATGCGAAGTCGCAGGCCAAGGTCGAAGCCGACAAGGTGCTGGCGGGATCGCGGGCCGAAATGGAGCATGAGGTCGCGCGCGCCAAGGAAGAACTCAGAGGGCGCGTCGCCGAACTGGCGGTTGCGGGCGCGGAAAAAATCCTGCGCCGCGAAATCGACGTCAAGGCTCATTCCGAAATGCTGTCCTCGATCACCTGGGAACTGTAACGATGGCCGAATCTGTCACTATCGCCCGCCCTTACGCGGAAGCGGTATTCCGGCTCGCCAAGGAGCAGAAGACGCTTCCGCTCTGGCAGGACCGGCTCGACCGCATGGCGCTCGTGGCCCAGGATGCCGAAATGCAGGAACTGATCGGCAATCCGAAGGTTTCCGCGGCGCAACTGGCGCAGCTTTTCCTCTCGCTATGCGGCGAAGGGAAGGACCAGGAACTGGAAAATTTCATCCAGGTATTGGCGAACAACGAACGGCTTGCCGTACTGCCGCAGGTCCGCGACCTCTACGTCACGCTGAAGGGCGCGGAAGAGGGCGTGAAGGAAGCCGTGATCGAGAGCGCCTATCCGCTGGATGACGCGCAATTGAACAAACTGACAAGCCAACTGGAAGCGCATTTCGGTTCCCGCCTGCAGCCGCGCGTCGTGGTGCAGCCGGAACTGATCGGCGGTGTGAAAGTGATGGTCGGCGACCGGGTATTGGACGCTTCCGTACGCGGCAAGCTCGAAGCGGTTGCCTCGGCGCTAAAGAACTAGGAGAAATAAATGCAGTTGAATCCTTCCGAGATCAGCGAACTGATCAAAAGCAAGATTCAGAACCTGCAAGTGGGCGCCGAGACGCGCACACAGGGCACGGTTGTTTCGGTCACGGACGGCATCTGCCGCGTCCATGGCCTGCAGGACGTCATGCAGGGCGAAATGCTCGAATTTCCGGGCAATACCTTCGGCATGGCCTTGAACCTCGAACGCGATTCGGTAGGTACCGTCGTTCTGGGTGAATACGAGCACATTTCCGAAGGCGATACCGTCAAATGCACGGGGCGCATTCTCGAGGTTCCGGTCGGTCCGGAACTGATCGGCCGCGTGGTCAACGCGCTGGGACAGCCGATCGACGGCAAGGGCCCGATCGGCAACAAGCTTTCCGATAAGATCGAAAAAGTCGCGCCCGGCGTCATCTGGCGTAAATCGGTGTCCTCGCCGGTGCAGACCGGCCTGAAGTCGATCGACTCGATGGTGCCGATCGGACGCGGACAGCGCGAACTGATCATCGGCGACCGTCAGACGGGCAAGACGGCGGTCGCGGTCGATACGATCATCAACCAGAAGGGCCAGAACCTCTTCTGTATCTACGTGGCCGTCGGACAAAAAGCCTCGACGATTGCCAACGTGGTGCGCAAGCTCGAAGAGCACGGCGCGATGGAATACACCCTCGTCGTCGCCGCCTCCGCTTCCGAAGCGGCGGCCCTGCAATTCATCGCTCCCTATGCGGGATGCACGATGGGCGAGTACTTCCGCGACCGCGGCCAGGACGCGCTGATCATTTACGACGATCTGACCAAACAGGCCTGGGCCTATCGTCAGATTTCGCTGCTGCTGCGCCGTCCGCCGGGCCGCGAAGCGTATCCGGGCGACGTTTTCTATCTGCACTCCCGCCTGCTCGAACGTGCTGCGCGCGTTTCCGAGGCATGGGTGGAAAGATTCACCAACGGCGAAGTCAAGGGCAAAACCGGCTCGCTGACCGCGCTGCCGGTGATCGAAACGCAGGCCGGCGACGTTTCCGCGTTCGTTCCGACCAACGTCATTTCGATTACCGACGGCCAGATCTTCCTTGAGACCGACCTTTTCAACGCCGGTATCCGTCCCGCGATCAACGCCGGGATTTCGGTATCGCGCGTCGGCGGTGCGGCACAGACCAAGATCATCAAGAAACTCGGCGGCGGCGTGCGTCTGGCATTGGCGCAGTACCGCGAACTGGCGGCGTTCTCGCAATTTGCTTCCGACCTCGACGAAGCGACGCGCAAGCAGCTCGAGCACGGGCGGCTGGTGACTGAACTGATGAAACAGAACCAGTATTCGCCGATGAGCGTCGCGGAGATGGCGGTGACGCTGTACGCCGCGAACAACGGCTATTTCGAGGATGTGGACGTCAAACGGGCGCTGGACTGCGAACGGGCGATGCTTTCCTATCTGAAGCAGAACCACGCCGATCTGATCAACAAGATGGAGACGACGAAGGATCTCGACGCCGAGAGCGACAAGGCTCTTGCCGCCGCGTTGCAGGCCTTCAAGGCTTCCTGGGTCTGATTGAGCCGCGAAGGAGAGCGCCATGCCGAGCGGCAAGGAAATTCGTACCAAGATCAGGAGCGTGGAGAACACGCGCAAGATCACCAAGGCCATGGAAATGGTGGCGGCTTCGAAAATGCGCAAGGCGCAGGATCGGATGCGCGCCGCCCGTCCCTACGGCGAAAAGATCCGGCTCGTCGCGGCGAATCTGTCTCACGCCCTGACCGAATATCGCCATGCCTTTCTTGCGCACCGCGAGCCGGTGAAAAAAATCGGAATCATTGTCATCACTTCCGACAAGGGACTGTGCGGCGGGCTGAACTCCAATGCACTGCGTCTCGTGCTGGCGAAGATGAAGGAGTGGGATGCGCAGAATATCCCGTTGCAGGCAACCGCCGTCGGCACCAAGGGCCTGGGTTTTCTCCAGCGCGCGGGCGTCGAGGTCGTCTCGCACGCCGTTGCCCTGGGCGACACGCCGCATCTGGAAAAACTGATCGGCCCGATCAAGGTGCAGCTCGACGCGTTCATCAGCGGCGGCATCGACCGGCTTTATATCGCGTATACCCGCTTCATCAACACCATGAAGCAGGAGCCGGTGGTCGAGCAATTGCTGCCGCTTTCCGGCGAAGCGGTGGGGTCGGCCAAGACCACTTGGGATTATGTCTACGAGCCCGACGCCAAGTCGGTGATTGATGACCTGTTGCTGCGCTACATCGAGGCGATCGTCTACCAGTCGGTGGCCGAGAACATCGCTTCCGAGCAGAGCGCGCGGATGGTGGCGATGAAGTCCGCCTCCGACAACGCGAAGAATGTCATCTCCGAGCTTAATCTCGTCTACAACAAGGCGCGTCAGGCCGCGATCACCAAGGAACTTTCCGAGATCGTCGGCGGCGCGGCGGCGGTATAACCGGTTTTTTAGTGTTTTAGGGGATTCAATATGAGTCAAGGTAGTGTCGTTCAATGTATTGGCGCGGTCGTCGATATCCAGTTCCCGCCCGAGCACATGCCCAAGGTCTACGAGGCGCTGATGCTCGACGAGTCCGAGGAGCATACGAACCTCGAAAAAGGCCTGACCTTCGAGGTGCAGCAGCAGCTCGGCGACGGCATCGTGCGTACCATCGTGCTGGGTTCTTCCGACGGTCTGCGGCGCGGCATGAAGGTGAATAACACCCATGCGCCGATCACCGTTCCGGTCGGCGAGGGAACGCTGGGCCGCATCATGGATGTGCTCGGCCGTCCGATCGACGAAGCGGGGCCGATCGAAACCAGCGAAAAACGCGCGATTCACCAGCCGGCGCCGAAGTTCGACGAACTGTCGCCGTCGGTCGATCTGCTCGAAACCGGGATCAAGGTCATCGATCTCGTCTGCCCGTTCGCCAAGGGCGGCAAGGTCGGCCTGTTCGGCGGCGCCGGCGTCGGCAAGACCGTCAACATGATGGAACTGATCAACAACATCGCCAAGCAGCACTCGGGGCTGTCCGTATTTGCCGGCGTCGGCGAGCGGACGCGCGAAGGGAACGACTTCTATCACGAAATGAAGGACTCCAACGTTCTCGACAAGGTGGCGATGGTCTTCGGGCAGATGAACGAGCCTCCGGGCAACCGTTTGCGCGTGGCGCTGACCGGCCTGTCGATGGCCGAGCGTTTCCGTGACGACGGCCGCGACATCCTGCTCTTCATCGACAACATTTACCGGTTTACGCTGGCCGGTACCGAAGTGTCGGCGCTGCTGGGCCGGATGCCTTCGGCGGTGGGCTATCAGCCGACACTGGCCGAGGACATGGGTAAATTGCAGGAACGGATCACCTCGACCAAGGTCGGTTCGATCACGTCGATCCAGGCCGTTTACGTTCCGGCGGACGACTTGACCGATCCGTCCCCGGCGACGACCTTCCAGCATTTGGACTCCACCGTCGTTCTGTCGCGCGACATCGCCTCGCTCGGGATCTATCCCGCGGTCGATCCGCTCGAGTCCACGTCGCGCCAGCTCGACCCGCTGGTCGTCGGCGAAGAGCATTACACCGTCGCCCGCCAGGTGCAGATGACATTGCAGCGCTACAAGGAACTGCGCGACATCATCGCCATTCTCGGCATGGACGAACTTTCGCCCGAAGACAAGCTGATCGTCTCGCGGGCGCGGAAAATCCAGCGTTTCCTGTCGCAGCCGTTCCACGTGGCCGAAGTCTTTACCGGTTCTCCGGGCAAGTACGTGTCGCTCAAGGACACGATCAAGGGCTTCAAGGGCATCGTTGCCGGCGAATACGACCACCTGCCCGAGCAGGCGTTCTACATGGTCGGCGGTATCGAGGAAGCGGTCGAGAAGGCCAATACGCTGCAATGACCGGAAGCACCGTAACGGTGAAGCAAGGAAGGGACTGACATCATGGCAATGACCGTACACGTCGACGTGGTCAGCGCGGAAGAAGCAATTTATTCCGGGCTGGTCGAGTTCGCCGTCTTCCCCGGCGAGGCGGGGGAGCTGGGCATCTATCCGCGGCACACTCCGTTGCTGACGCGGATCAAACCCGGTTCCGTGCGCCTGAAGCTTCCGCATCAGGAGGAAATGGAAGTGCTGTACGTTTCCGGCGGGATTCTCGAGGTGCAGCCGCAGCAGATCACCGTGCTTGCGGATACCGCGATTCGCGCCGCCGACATCGATGAGGCGAAGGCGCTGGAGGCGAAGAAACATGCCGAAGACGCCTTGCGCGACCGCAAGACCGGCGTCAATTACGCGGCGGTTGAAGCGGAGTTGGCGCAGGCGATTGCACAGTTGCAGGCGATCCGGAAGAAACCGCATCATTGATCGGGTTGTAACCCATAAAAAAGCGGCCGTTCGGGCCGCTTTTTTATGCCTCTGCCATGGATGGTGCTTATGGATAAGAGTTCTGCCATGAATCGATCACCGTGAAAAAACAAAGGCGAGCTCAGGTGAAGAGGTCACAGGCAGAGCCGGGGATGGAGAATTTTGGTGCAGCGCGACAATAATTTTTACCGGGTGACGTTGCGGTTGATGGTGATGTAATTCTGGGTGCCGCAGTGTGACCGGCATACCGGCGCCGGGCTGCTAGAATTCTCGGTACGATCAAGCGAACGCTAACGTTCGCCTGGTGTTTTGAAACGGAAAAGAGGAACCGACCATGGACTTATTCGACAAATTCAAAACCGCGGCACTGGTTGCGGCGCTGACCATCGGTATTAATCCCGCTTGGGCGGTGGCCACCACGTTCACCACTTCGGGAGCGTCGCCGTGGATTGAACAAAATGACACTGATTTTGGGCCGACAATGATCCTGAAGGAAAACTTCGCCGGAGCGTTGCAGACTGCGGATGGCAGGCCAGGTGTCGTGGCGTTCGACCTGCTGGGAACCCTTTCTTCCTATGTTCCGGGTAAATGGGTACTTTCGGATACTCTGGGGAGCGAAGGCACGACGGCTACCTGGTGTGGCAAGCACATCGATGCCGCCAATTTGTGGCTTTTGCAGGGAACATCCAACACCGATCCGGGCGGGCGCCTTTATATCAGACTGCCCAATATCAGTGCCAATGCACCTTGTACGCTCGAAGTCAAACCGCTTCTTTACGCACAGAAAAACAGCGAACCCGGGCAACCGATCAACATTGCGCTGTTCGATCCGAGCGATCCGCTGGGAATCGCGAAGCAGGTCGCAGCCAACCCCTTCGCCTCGCAAAGCGACATCGACGACTGGGCGCGGCCAACCGTCGATCCCGATACCCGCGAACCGATCCGACAACTGGGCCAGATTAGTAATCCCGAACAATGGGTGAGCGCAATCGTTTCGGGCGATAAGCATTCGTTCAATTTGGCTTGCCAGTACCAGGCGTTACTTTCGGCACAGGGCAAAGTGAAGAGCCTCTACGTCGCGGCGATCCTGCCGGGCAACTCGGGATTCTTTTTTATGGACGGTAACGGCGGTTGGCATCTTTATACCGGGCAGGGCGACTGGCAAGCGTACACGACCGAGACGATGCGTAGCGAACCTTACAACATCGTGGTCGCGCAGAATCTGGATGTCACTGGTTTGCCGGATAACACTGCCATCTATGTCGGCTGGGGGAGCAATTCTTCCGAAGTCGCCAACGAGGGACAGTTTTCCCCCTGTTATGTCATCCAAGGCAACTGAAATTTTCTGCTTTCGAGCCCCGCGTTTTTCTGCGGGGCTTTTTTGTGTCCCCCTCTGACCTGTCTGATTTTTTCAGACCATTAATTCCTGGAATGCGACCTCGTTGTTGGCGGGTGTCCCGCAAGTATGCCTGAAGGCATCAGGCGTCAAATAGTTCAGACTCGAATGCGGCC
>JAVBTC010000002.1:0-35955 GCA_031556405.1 Rhodocyclaceae bacterium | reverse complement strand
GGTCTCCGCCTGATGCAGGACAAAGGCAATTTGCTCTTCCGTAAACTTCTATTTCTTCATGACGGCGATCTCCCGTTCGTGGACTCTCTCACCGGTTTTCTCTACTTTTAAACTGTCCAGTTTTGCGGGAGGAGGTCAGTCAATTCCTTCAATGCATAAAGCGCCTCTAGCGCCTGTCTCGGCGCCAATTGGTCGGGATCGAGCGCGGCGAGCCGGGCAAGGGCGGGATGCGGTGTGTCCGTTACGGTTCTTTCGGTTCCCGGTGCGGGGTCGGGCGCAAGGTCCGGGGCAGGGTCAGGCGGAAGGCTTGGTGGGTTGGCGAACAAATCCGGCTGCAACGGATTGATTGCCGCGCGCTGTTCGAATTCGCGCAGTTGCCGTTTCGCCGCTTTCACCACGGAGGCGGGAATGCCGGCCAGCGCGGCGACCTGGATGCCGTAGCTCTGGTTCGCCGGGCCGGGTTCGACGGCGTGCAGGAAGATGATGCGGTCGTTGTGCTCGACCGCGTCCAGGTGCACGTTGGCGAGCGCCGGGTATTCGTTGGCGAGCAGCGTCAGTTCGAAATAGTGCGTGGCGAAGAGCGTCAGGCTGCGGTTTTTCTCCAGCAGGTGGCGGCAGATGGCGAACGCCAGCGCCATGCCGTCGAAGGTGGAGGTGCCGCGCCCGACTTCGTCCATCAGGACGAGGCTTTTTTCCGTCGCGTGGTGCAGGATCGCCGCCGATTCGGTCATTTCGACCATGAAGGTGGAACGCCCGGAGGCGAGGTCGTCGGAGGCGCCGATGCGCGTGAAGATCGCGTCCAGCGGCCCGAAAACGGCGCGTTTGGCCGGAACGAAGGCGCCGATGTGCGCCATCAGCGCGATCAGCGCGATCTGCCGCATGTAGGTCGATTTTCCGCCCATGTTCGGGCCGGTGATCAGCAGCAGGCGTTTCGACGCATCCAGCGTGATGTCGTTGGCGATGAAGGTGTCGCCCTGCGCCAGCAGTTGATCTTCCACCACCGGATGCCGTCCGCCTTCAATGCGGAGGCCGGGCTCGGCGGTGAATTCGGGGCGGCGGTAGTCGCGCGCGAACGCGGTTTGCGCCAGCGCGGCGAGGAAGTCGGTCAGCGCGGCGGCGCGGGCGATGGATAGGAAGCGCGGCACGTCGGGCCGCAGCGTCTGCAAAAGCTCCTCGTAGAGCATTTTTTCCCGCGCCAGCGCGCGTTCCTGCGCCGAGAGCGCCTTGTCTTCGAAGGCTTTCAGTTCCGGCGTGATGTAGCGCTCGGCGTTTTTCAGGGTCTGCCGGCGGCGGTAGTCGTCGGGCACCCTGTCGGCGTTGGCGCGCGTGACTTCGATGTAGAAGCCGTGCACGCGGTTGAATTCGACCTTGAGGTTGGCAATGCCGGTGCGTTCGCGCTCGCGTGTTTCCAGTTCGATCAGGAAGGCGCCGCAGTTGTCGTTGAGCGCGCGCAGTTCGTCGAGGTCGGCATCGAAGCCGGCGTTGATGACGCCGCCGTCGCGGATCAGCGCCGCCGGTTCGGGGAGGATGGCGCGTTGCAGCAGTTCCAGCGCCGCGGCGGGCGTTTCCAGCGCGCCGTGGAGTTCTTCGAGCAGCGGCGCGGCGTCCCGGAGCGGTTCCGTCAGCGGCGCGCGCAGGTCACTCAGGCGCGCGAGGCTGTCGCGCAGGCCGGAAAGGTCGCGCGGGCGGGCGCTCCCGAGCGCGATGCGCCCGGCGATGCGTTCGATGTCGGCAAAGCCCTTCAATACCTGGCGCAGCGCCGCCAGCGGTGTCGGTGCTGCCGCGCCGTCTTCCAGCAGCGCCGCGATGGCCGCATGGCGGGCCGCCGCCATCGCCGGGTCGGTGAACGGATGGTGCAGCGCGTGGCGCAGGCAGCGCGAGCCGGCGGAGGTGACGCAGAGATCGAGCAGGGAAAAGAGGGTCGGGGATGCTTCGCCGCGCAGGGTTTCGGTGAGTTCGAGGTTGCGCCGGGTGGCGCTGTCCAGCGCGAGGTACATGCTGTCGCGCTCGACCTTGAGTCCCTGCACGTGCCCGAGCGTCTGTGTCTGCGTGGCCTGCGCGTAGGCGAGCAGCGCCCCGGCGGCGGCGATGGCGGGCGCGAGCGCGGGGCCGTCGGCGCCGAATGCGGAGAGCGAGACGACGTTGAATTGCGCCGTCAGCGCGCGCGCGGCCGAGTCGGCGTCGAACTGCCAGTCCGGGCGGCGGGTAAGGGCGACGGCGGAAAGAAAGGGAAGCGAGGGAGGAACCTGATACGTTTCCGGCAGCACGATTTCCGCCGGGCGGATGCGTTCCAGCGTCGCCGCGAGTTTTTCCTCCGTCGTCTCGGCGATGCGCAGTTCGCCGCTGGCGAGGTTGAGCCAGGCGAGGCCGAAGCGGTTTTTTGCCGTATGCAGCGCCAGCAGCAGGGTGTCGCGCTTTTCGTCGAGCAGGGCGGCGTCGGTCAGCGTGCCGGGGGTGACGATGCGCGCCACGGCGCGCTCGACCGGTCCCTTGCTCGTCGCCGGGTCGCCGATCTGCTCGCAGATCACCACCGATTCGCCGAGCTTGACCAGCCGCGCCAGATATTGCTCCAGCGCGTGATGCGGCACTCCCGCCATCTTGATCGGCTGCCCCGCGGATTGTCCGCGCGTGGTCAGCGTGATGTCCAGGAGGCGCGCCGCGCGTTCGGCGTCCTCGAAGAAGAGTTCGTAAAAATCGCCCATGCGGTACAGCAGCATCGTTTCGGGATGTTCCGCTTTCAGGCGCAGGTATTGCTGCATCATCGGCGTGTGCGCAGAAATGTCTGTTTTATTCATTTAATCAAATGGATAAAATTAAATATTAATGTTGTTTGTAAGATTGTTTCGTTGTGAATGAAAGGAGTCATTCTAAATAAAAGTGAAATTTTGTTTATTTATTGTAGGTGGTTTTAATCAATAATTAATTTTAATAAATTGGAATACGGTGGGTGCCCCATGAATAAACGCATTGGGAATTTCCCCTGGATTCCCGCCTGCGCGGGAATGACGGGGGTGTTTTTAGCCCTTTGGTGACCATGACCGCTCATGTGGCTCGACCCCTGCCATTCTCCACGGATCGTCATTTTTTCCGTCATTCCCGCGCAGGCGGGAATCCAGGGGAAGTTTCACCAATGCCCGAATCCGCGGAAAGTGGTCATCCGGAAAGCGGAAATTTGAATTCATCTTCTTCTCCCGTTTTTCCCACAGATCTCTTCGATTCGCGCGACGGCATTTTCGATGCCGCGTTCCGCCCGTACCGCCTGCCCCAGGGCTGCCGCTTTTTCACGTACTTCGGGGCGTTCGGTAAAAGCGATCATCGCCGCCAGCCGGCGCGCGTCGATGCGCTGGCCGGCCACGGGTTCGGGGGCGACGCCGAGCGCGGCGAGGCGCGCGGCCCAGAAAGGCTGGTCGCCGCCGAAGGGGAGCACGATCGACGGAATACCCGCGCGCGCCGCGGCATGAGTGGTTCCCGCGCCGCCGTGATGGATCGCCGCCGCCACGCGTGGGAACAGCCATTCGTGCGGGACGCCGGCAGTTGTAGTTGTAATGGTATGGAAATTTTCCGGCAGCGCCGCCGGGTCGATGCCGCTCCAGCCGGGATAGAAGAGCACGCGGCGACCGGCGGCGGCCTCGATCAGCGCGGCGCACATTTTTTCCCGGTCAAAGCCGGTCATGCTGCCGAAACCGACGTACAGCGGCGGCGTTCCGGCGGCGAGGAAGGCTTCCAGTTCCGGCGGCGGCTGCCAGTCCGTTTCGGGCGGCAGCGTCCAGGCGCCGCAGACCTGCCAGTCCGGCGGCCAATCGCGCGGACGCGGGGCCAGATGCGCGGACATTCCGTAGAGCACGGGGTAGCCGCGCCACATCTTCTTGTGCGGTTCCTGGCCGCAGATCTTGCGTCGCGCCGCGTTCAGGCTGGGGCGGAACAGCCGCCACAGGAGCCAGTCGACGAAATGGTGGCTGGCCAGATTGGCCCAGCCGGGCAGCCGCCGCTGCGGAAAGAGCGGGGAGGGGAATTCGCGCGTCGGCGAGATCGGCCAGAGCCCGGCGGCAACGACGGGGATATTCAGGTATTCCGCGACCGAAAGCGCGACATAGGCGCACAGGCCGGAGAAAATGATTCCGTTGGCGATTCCATCGGCGGTTTTGCCGGTTTCCCGGGCGGCGTCGCGAAGCTGTTCCATCCATTCCGCGCCGCTTTCCTGGGCGATGCGGGCGAATGCCTTGCCCACCTGCGCCGCATTGCCGCCCTCGGTGAGCAGTTTGTGCAGCGCGCCGCCGGGGGCCAGCGTCGCCTGAATGTCCCCGGCCAGGGCGGCAAACGGCAGGCCGTGCGCGGCGGCGAGCCCGGCCGCCGCGCGTTCGCCGAGCAGCAGTACGTCATGCCCGGCATTCTGCAAACCAACCCCGAGCGCGATCAGCGGCTGGCAGTCGCCGCGCGTGCCGAAGGTGACGAGGATCAGGCGCATTATTTCGAGCCGTTCCAGAGAGGTTTCATGTACCCGCCAGCGCGGCGTCGAGCGCTTCTTTCATGCCGCCGGCCAGGAATTCCATTTCCGTGCCGGAAAGAATGTAGGGCGGCATCACGTACAGGGTATTGCCGAGCGGACGCAGCAGAAGCTCGCGCGCCAGCGCTTCGCGGTAGAAGCGGCGGCCGAATTCCGGGTCGGCATCGACGTCGCAGGCGAAAATCATTCCGCAGCGGCGCGGGTGCGTCACCGCCGGATGTGTAAACACAGGCATCAGCAGACGCTGCAGTTCGTCGCCGCGGGCGCGGTTCTGCGCCAGCACGTCGTTTTTCGCGAAGATGTCGAGCGTCGCCAGCGCGGCGCGGCAGGCGAGCGGATTGCCGGTGTAGGAATGGGAATGCAGGAAACCGCGCGCGGTGGAATCGTCGAGAAAGGCGGAGTAAACCGCGTCGCTCGACAGTACTACCGACAACGGCAGATAGCCGCCGGAAATGCCTTTGGAGAGGCAAAGCAGGTCGGGGCGGATGTGCGCCTGCTCGTGCGCGAAGAAGGTTCCGGTGCGTCCGCAGCCGACGGCGATTTCGTCGCAGATCAGCAGTACTTCGTAACGATGACAGAGCGCGCGCGCCAGCCGCAGATATTCGGGGTCGTACATGACCATGCCGCTTGCCGCCTGGACCAGCGGTTCGAGAATCAGCGCGGCGATGCGCCCGTGTTTTTCCTCGAGCAGGCGTTCCAGCGCCTCCGCGGCGCGGCGGGCGATAGTGGCAGTGTCTTCGCCCGGCCCGGCCCGGCGCGCGTCGGGCGAGGGAACGATATGCGCGGCGCGCAAAAGCGGCGCGTAGGCGTCGCGGAAAACCGGCACGTCGGTGACGCCCAGCGCGCCGACGGTTTCGCCGTGGTAGCCGCCGGCGAGCGCGACGAATTCGCGTTTTTCCTCCCGGCCCCGGTTGCGCCAGAAATGAAACGCCATTTTCAGCGCGATCTCGGTCGCCGAGGCGCCGTCGGAAGCGTAGAACGCATGGCCGAGGGCGCCGCCGCAGAGCGCGGAAAGCCGTTCGGCCAGTTCGACCGCCGGCACGTGCGTGAATCCGGCGAGCATCACGTGTTCGAGCGTCTGCAATTGCTCGGTGACCGCGGCGTTGATGCGCGGGTTGGCATGGCCGAAGAGATTGACCCACCAGGAACTGACGGCATCGAGATAGCGCCGTCCGTCGGCGTCGTAGAGCCAGGCGCCGGAACCGCGAAGGATGGGTATCAATGGCAGCCGCTGTTCCGGTGTGCCCTGGTGCTGGCGCATTTGCGTGCAGGGATGCCAGACGGCGGCGAGGCTGCGTTGCAGCAAGGTGTCGTTGTTCATCGAGCGATCCGCAGAGTGAAGGAGGAAAGCGCGCAGAAAGCGCGCGGGTAGTGCGTTTTGGAGCGTGTCTTTTTGAAAACCTGAAAGCTTAACGCAGATTTTCCGCGCCGTGGTTGCGCGGGGCGAATGGAGGAAAAGGGGAGCGTAAACGCGGAAACAGCGCAAAACGCCATGAAATTCCGCTTCGCCCCGGCTTCTTGCATGAAAACGGCCGGATGCTATGCTCTCTGCCCATGCCTCATATATTGATCGTCGAAGACGAAGAAGCGATTGCCGAAACGGTGCTTTATGCCCTGAAGCTGGAAGGCTTCGCGGCACGGCATTGCGTGCTGGCGCGCGAAGCGCTGGCGCTGCTGCGCGCCGGGAAGGAGCCCGTCGACCTGGTGGTGCTCGATGTCGGCCTGCCGGACGGCAACGGGTTCGATTTATGCCGCGAGTTGCGCACGTTTTCGATGCTTCCGGTGATTTTCCTGACCGCCCGCGACAACGAAATCGACAAGGTGGTCGGGCTTGAGATCGGCGCCGACGATTACCTCGTCAAGCCTTTTTCGCCGCGCGAGCTGGTAGCGCGCATCCGCGTCGTCCTGCGCCGCGCCGGCGTTTCCTCTGCTGTTTCAACCATTTCGACCATTCCCGCCGGGATTTCCTCCGCTCCTGCCGCCGCTGAAAAGGAGGGTTCTCCGTTTCTGCTCGATGCCGACGGATCGCGCATCCATTACCGCGGCCGGCCGCTGCCGCTGACGCGCTATGAATATCTTCTATTGAAAACGCTGATCGAGGCCGCCGGCAGGATTCTTTCCCGCGCCGCGTTGATGGAGCGCGTCTGGCACGATGCGCCGGAAAGCTTCGACCGTACCGTCGACACGCACATCAAGACCCTGCGCGCCAAGCTGCGCGCCGCCGCGCTGCGGGAAGACGCGTCGGCGCCATGGGCGGACCCGATCCGCACGCATCGCGGCCTGGGTTATTCCCTCGACTTCCACGCGAATCCGGCGCCGGAAGAACGGGAATGAGTTTCGGGACTCAGATGAAACCGTCCGTGTCGGGAATCAAGGACTGGCTTGACGTCCGGCTCGGCGCCAGGCCGAAGATCGGTCTGGGAATCGGGCTGCACGTTCTGCTCGTGTACCTGCTGGTCGTCGCGCTGGCGGCGCTTTTCATCCGCCATATATTCGTCGAAGAAGTGAAGCCCGGCGTGCGCCAGGCGGTCGAGGCGGCGCTCGTCGACAGCGCCCATCTGCTCGCCGAGCTGGCAGTAGACGACATGCGCGACGGAACGATCGCGAATGGGTGCTTTGCCGCGCATTTCCGCGATTACGCCAGGAGGCGCATCGAAGCGCCGATTTCCGGCCTGAAAAAGGATTCGCTCGATTACCGCGTTTACATCACCGATGCGAAAGGGATCGTCGTTTTCGATTCTTCCGGCCGCGCCATCGGCCAGGATTATTCACGCTGGAACGATGTCTATCTGACCCTGCAGGGGCGTTACGGCGCCCGTTCGAGCCGCGATATCGCCGACGACGACAATTCCAGCGTGATGTACGTCGCCGCGCCGATCATGGATCGGGACAGGGATAACGGCAAGGGACGCCTGCTCGGCGTGTTGACGGTCGCCAAGCCCAACCGCGCGATGCAGCCGGTGATCTGGCGCAGCCAGAAGACCATTCTGTTGTGGGGGGGCGTGCTGCTCGCGCTGTTGCTGACCATCGGAGCGGTGCTTTCGTGGAGCATCACGCGCCACCTGGAAGCGCTGCGGCGCTATGCGCAGGATGTCACTGCCGGCGGCCGGGCACGGCCGCCGGAACGCGGGCCGGCGGAAATCGTCGAGCTCGGCGGCGCGCTGGAAGCGATGCGGCGCGAGCTCGACGGCAAGGAATACGTCGAAAATTACATCCACACGTTGACGCACGAAATGAAAAGCCCGCTGGCGGCGATCCGCGGCGCCGCCGAGCTGATCGAGGAACCCTTGCCCGAAGCCGACCGCCGCCATTTCGCGCGCAATATCGGCGAACAGGCGCAGCGCCTGTCTTCCCTGATCGACCGCCTGCTGGCGCTGGCCGCCGTCGAGCATTTGCAGGTGCTGGAAAAGAACGAGACGGTCGATGTGCCGACGCTGGTCGCGGAAACGCTTGCCGCGTTGCGCGTGCGCATCGCCCAGGCCGAACGCTGCGGCATCCGGGTGGAGGTCGAGGGGCTGGAAGATACGGAAGAAACGAGTGGAGGACATCGGGCACCGGCGGTACGCGGGGATCCTTTTCTGCTGCGTCAGGCGCTTGCCAATCTGCTCGACAACGCGCTCGATTTCAGCCCGCTTTCCAGTCCGGAGGGGGCACTTGTCCTCTTGCGCGTGGAGCGGGAGGAACAGGAAGAGGAAGAAGAGGCCCCCGGAGTGGACGCGGAAAAAACGGCGGATCGCCCCGCCGTTTACGCTCGTTTCAGTATCGTCGACCAAGGGCCGGGAATCCCTGATTACGCGCTGCCGCGCGTTTTCGAACGTTTTTATTCGCTGCCGCGTCCCGGCGGCGACGAAAAGCGGGGGAGGCGTGGAACCGGATTGGGCCTGTGTTTCGTGCGCCAAGTGGCGACGCTGCATCGCGGGACGGTGTCGATCGCCAATGTTACCGATTCCGCCGATGCCGATGGAGCGCCGCGAGGCGTGATGGCGGTGCTGCGGATCCCGGCGGCGTAGGGCAAGCCGTGAATTGAATCTGCGTCGCGATTTGTGCGTGTAATTTGCGCCGCGAGACGATCGGCGCCTGTTTCATCGCCGGCAAAAATATCATGGACAAAAAAATGACGCCGAAAATCGGCGTCATTTTTTTCGGAGGGAGAAATAGAAAGCGCTATGAGAATTTACGTTCAAGTAAAACCCGAAAAATGCCAGAGGCAAAATGGGGAAAATTCCTCTTTTTCTCCGGATTCCTGCTTTCGGAAGGCAGGATGTACTGGACTTCCCAACCCGGAAAATTGCGGAATTCGATTTTGGTGACAGGAGCCTTGTAGTCTCGCGAACAGCGGGCCAGGACAATCGGGCAGATGTCTTCGGGTAAAGGGGAATAGGGGATGAAATGGAGTTCGTCCAGATCGAATTCCATAGCAATGATCGCATAGTCACGATGATCGCCTCCATTGATCAGTTCCGCTTTCACGGGGCTGAGGTCTTGTCCTGAAATGGCCAACTCCAGCGCGGAGAAATATAGATAGCTCATGGTTTTCACCTTGGTAATCGATTGAAATCGGGCAAATGTCTTGCAGCGGGAAGTACGTTTCGAGGCATTTCCGAGAATCGAAAGCCGGTACGTATTGCCGTCATGCCTGGAACCTGGAAATACGATACGGCGACAACACAGCGCCGTTTTCTTCCGCTGCCTGAGCGCGGAATCACAGGCGGCTGCGCTGTTGGCATGTGTCTCCCTGGCTATTTTTTTCTGCAAGGGGCGTTTGTCCATTCCTGCGCGGTCTCCATGCCGCGCAGCCTGAACATCACGATGAAGAGGAAAATGACCATCAGGATTGAAGCAGGAAAAAAGGCCGTGCTCCTACGGTGATATTCTTTTGCATGACAATCTCCTGGGCATATATTGATTGCGCTTTTGGGGTAAGCACTTGGTAGCAGGCACTGTTTTTCACATCAGGAATGACTTTCCCGTTCGATGAAGCGTTCCATTGCATACGTAAAAACGACCTCGGACGGGTATTTTGAATACGCTGCGGGTAGCGGAACAGCATTCTGAAAATACGGTACGGATCACTTCAGAAACAAGCGGCACGCCGAAAAGAAGCATCGTCATTGCTCTTGCCCGGGATCGGACAGCCGCAACTTTTATTTATACGGTATTCCCAGGGAAAAAGATAATCAGACTCCCTTACAGATTCCTGACGTTGTCCTGTTCGTGGGCGTTGGAATGTGGTCTACGCACGAAATTGCAACAAAAAATCCAGGTGCCGGCAGGATTTTTGCAAACTGTTTTTATCAATGGAGACAACCGGCCCCGGAAGAGCGGCCGCAGGCGTAGCGTCGGCATGGCCCGCCATATCCACGCGGAACACGCTTCACTAATTCCGATAAATTCCAATTTATAATTTTAATTTATTCTTATATATAAATACAGTTATTATATTAAATTGCATTTAATTTAGAATTTTTACGGCTGCGGCGCCTTCATTCTGCCGCACGCAGCAGTGGAAGATGCACGTCCTCATGGATTTCGTGCTGATATGGAGAAGGAATTTGCGTATTACCGTAGGATAAAAAAAGCCCGCTGTATGCGGGCCTTTCTCATTTCACGGCGGTTCATCCCCGCTCACGCGATGGAAACAGATCGCCATTCGTACTTCAGAATCAGCCTGCCCCGATGCGATGGCGAGAATTTTCGCTTAGAACTGTTGTTCGAAGATCGGCATAACCTCGCTCTCATCTATTTTTCGTTCAGAAGCGACTCCATCCGGCGAATCATGGCGGACGCGATGACGTAATGGAACGGCAGGACGCAGACGAGATACAGTATGCCGAAAATATTGTGCGGACGGACGAGAGTGCTGACCGTGAGTTTGCCGTTATCAGCCAGCAGCGAGATTTGGAAATCGAGATGGCGGTCGTTTTCGCCGAGGACGGCCTCGGCGGACAGAAGATGCAATACCCGGAAAATTCCCAGTTGCTGTCCCACGTGGAATGGCATTTTGGGAAAAGTATCGCGTGGTGTGCTCGTTTTCAGGCCGAGGCGGCCTGCGAGGGTATCGCGGAGGCTCATCAGTGTATCGACCCAGCGCGGCGGTGTGGCCAGAAAGGCGGCGATAAGGTCGTCGGCGGTGATACCGTCGCGGTGCACCGGGCGGACATGGCTGTCGCGATAAGGATAGTCTTTTTGCGTGTCCGCGAGGACGGAAGCGGCGGGAATCTTGGCAAACATGGTTGAGGAATTGCTTCGAAAATCGAACTGCCCGCAAGTTTATTACACGGACGATACCGCGTCGGAAACGACGAATTTTCAAAAAGCCGCCGCTCCGAATACGTCAGGAATCTCTGCCGCATTCAATTGATAAGGCCAGAGGGCAGGATTGTCTTTGATTATGTTTCGGATCAGGGATGCCGGGGTATAACCGGTGAAGTGCTTCAGATCACGTGTCAGGTGAGCCTGGTCGGAATACCCGGAAACGGTGGAAATATCGGCCCAGGATTTGATTTCGCCGTGCCTGAGCACCTGGTCGACGACCATCCGGCTGCATCGGAATTGCCGGCGGAAGGAACGCAGGCTCTGGCCGTAACTGTCGGTGAAACGCCGTTCGAATTGCCGTTCGCCGAGGTTGAAGCGGGCGGCTATTTCCGTCACCGGCTGGAATAACCAGTTTTCGGGAACGACCAGGCCGGAACGATAGTGTTCGTGCGCCGTTTGCAGCGCCAGCAGGAAACGCTCGAGACATGCGATCCATGCCCAGGCCGACACACCGGGCTCCCCGGGTGTCCGCGATGCCTCCAATGCTTCCAATTCCCCAAAGTGGCTGGCGATAAAGTGGCCGGGCAGGAGTTCGGCAAGTGGAACGACTTTCCCGACAATATCGGCCTCATTCAGGCCGAACAGCCGGGTGAGTTGCCCGGGAAGGATGGAAACGATCGCTACCTGTGTTCCCGGCAGCGCTTCCGCGCCGCGTATGTGGGGGAAGGCGCCGTAGAGAGCGATCCGCGGCAAGGTCTGGATCTCCGCGACTTGTGTGCCGTGAAAGAGCGGACGGACACTGCCGCTCAGAACCAGCATCAACATCGGCTGCAGCGTTGCCGGCAACAGGTACGGTCCGCCGGGAAGCGTCGCGATCAGAATATTTCCGGCCAGCTTTGCCAGACGGGGGGATATGGGATAAAGCGAGGGCTGAATTTTCATGTTCCGGATGATAACGGAAACGGCTTAAATGGGCTATGGGATCGACATAGGATCGGCATGAATTGGTCTCGGATTGGTCTTGATTCCGTGGTTAATCGATTATCATCCTTCGGCAAAGAATCCATGGAGAAAAACAAATGCGTCCGAGTTTCGCTGTCTTGTTGCTCGTGATTTTTTTTCTGTCCGGGGGTACGACGCTCCAGCGTGTGGCCCATATGTACGGTGGCGAAGCGCCCGAACCGCTTTTGTTTCAATACCGGGATGGCGGTTCGGGCATCTATTATTCGGTTATCGTCGGCAATGCCGCGGACCGGGATGCGGCAACGGATACGGTCGTTTTTTTCTATGGTGGAACCGGCTGCCTCAGCTGGAAATCGGTGATGCCGGGCTATGTCGACGGCTTGGCGGCCGGTACCCGGGTTTTTGTATTGAACAAGCGTTTCGTATCCGACCGTTCCACCGGATTATTCGACTGTGGCCGCGATTTCAAGCGCGCGAACAATCCGGAGCAGTGGGTGGCAGATTATTCCGAATTCATTGCTGCACGGATTGCCGCGCTCGAATCCAGGCCCGGAAACGTGGTACTGGTCGGTGTTTCGGAAGGCGCGTTGCCTGCTGCCGGAGTCGCGGGACGATCCCCCCTCGTCACGCATCTCGCAATCATCGGCAGCGGTGGTTATTCGATGCGCCGCTCGCTCCGGACGCTCGAGCGCAGAGGCGCCGTCATGTTCGATATCGATTTCGGCTGGGAAAAAATCTCTGCCAACCCGCGCAGCATCGAGGATGACTGGTACGGAAATCCCTATCGCTGGTGGGCGGACATCATGGATATCGATCCCCTTGCGGATTTGCTCAAGCTCGATATCTCCATCCTCGTCGGTATCGGCGAGGCCGATGAAAGCGTTCCGGCCGAATCCGCCCGATTCTTGGAGTCGGAATTCAAAAAAGCGGGAAAGAAAAACCTTGTTCTTGAAATCTATCCCGGCGCGGATCATCGCTTGTACGGCGATGGAATTTCCCACCGCGGTGAATTTTTCGCCAGGCTTTCGCGTTTGTTGCAGCAGCCGACATCGGATAATGCGACGCAATAGCCGGCCGGGCCCATTTTCATTACTTCGCCTGGTGGTATCCGCCGCCGCGCCATGGGTGCCATGGCGAACGATCGTTTTACCGGCACACCGGGCAAGCAGGGCGATGAAGATATAATCGGCAGAAATGCAAGCTGCCGCAGTTGCCCTCATGCGGACCGTCAAGTTGCGTTTCACCGATACCCCGTCCTCCAGGGCGGGGTAATTTATTTACGCTGAACAGGAATCCCTGTTTCATGAAATTTTCCTCATTCCGCTCCTGGTGTTCCCGGCATCGTCTGCTCGTCGCGGTATTGTGCGCGATCGTCCTCGCCGGAGCCTGGTTCGTTCTCAAGCCCGCCAAGCCGGAGCGGGAGTTCGTTACCGCCGCGGTCGCGCGCGGCGACATCGAGGATGCGGTGCTGGCCACCGGCACCCTGCAGCCGCTGAATGCGGTCGATGTCGGGGCGCAGGTGTCGGGGCAGTTGAAATCGCTGAAGGTCGAGCTGAACGACCACGTGGAGAAGGACCAGTTGCTGGCGGTCATTGACCCGACCCTGCTCGAAAACGACCTCGTACAGGCGCAGGCTTCGCTCGAAAGCCTGCAGGCGCAGAAGGCGGCGAAGGAATTGCAGTTGAAGCTTGCCGGCCTGACCTTGCAGCGGCAGAAGGAATTGCTGCCGCAGGATGCCGTTTCGCAGCAGGACCTCGACACGGCGCAGACCAATTACGACGTGGCGCGCGCCGACCTTGCCGCGATCGTCGCGCAGATCAAGCAGGCGCAGGCGAATTTCGATTCGGCCAAGGCCAACCTCCAGTACACGCGCATCGTGGCGCCGATTGACGGCGACGTGGTGAGCATTACGACGCTGGAAGGGCAGACCGTCATTTCCGCGCAGCAGGCGCCGACGATCCTGCGTCTGGCCGATCTCGAAACGATGACGGTGAAAGCGCAGGTTTCCGAAGCCGACGTGGTCCGCCTGAAAACGGGGCAGGAGGCTTATTTCACGATCCTCGGCCAGCCCGACAAGCGCTATCACGGCAAATTGCGCCGGATCGAGCCGACCCCGGAAAAAATCAGCAACGCGGTGTACTACAAGGCGTTGTTCGACGTGCCTAACCCGGAACGCGAACTGCGCATCGATATGACGGCTCAGGTTTCCGTGGTGCTCGCGGCGGCGAAAAACGTCCTCCTGATCCCCGCCGCCGCGCTCGGCAGGAGGCACGAAGACGGACGTTACGACGTGCGCGTGGCCGATCCGAAAGATCCGGTAGCGCCTCCGAAGACGCGTACCGTCAGTGTCGGCCTGAACAACAACGTCAAGGTGGAAGTGCGCGAAGGCTTGTCCGAGGGAGAAAAGGTCATCACCGGCGAAGCCAGCCTTTCCGGAGACGGCATGGACGAAAAAGACTCAGACTCCGATTCCGATTCCGACCGGCCGCCGCCCCCGCCGCGATGAACGCGCCGCCGCTGTTGCAGTTTTCCGGCATCGGGCGCAGTTTTCCTTCCGGAGACGCGGAAGTCGCGGTGCTCAAGGATATCGATCTCGACATCGCCGCCGGGGAGTTCGTCGCGATCATGGGCGCTTCCGGTTCCGGCAAGTCGACGCTGATGAATCTGATCGGCTGCCTCGACCGCCAGAGTTGCGGCAGCTACCGGCTCGAAGGACGGGAGGTCGGTGCGCTCGGCAACGATGAACTGGCCGCGCTGCGGCGCGAGAAATTCGGCTTCATCTTCCAGCGTTATCACCTGCTGCCGCACCTCGATGCCACCGGCAACGTTGAAATGCCGGCGATCTACGACGGCGTTCCCGCCGCCGAGCGCCACCGGCGCGCCGAGGCGCTGTTGCTGCGCCTCGGACTGGCCGAGCGGACGCATCACCGCCCGCACCAGCTTTCCGGCGGGCAGCAGCAGCGCGTCAGTATCGCCCGCGCGCTGATGAACGGCGGCCAGATCATCCTCGCGGACGAACCGACCGGCGCGCTCGATACGCACAGCGGCCAGGAGGTGATGGCGATTCTGCGCGAACTGAACGAGCGCGGACACACGATCATCCTGGTGACGCACGATACGAACGTTGCCGCGCACGCGCACCGCATCATCGAAATCAGCGACGGCGAGATCGTCGCCGACCGCATCAATGCCCGCTTTTCGGTGGAGGTGGCGGAGGTGGCGGGGGTGGCAGAGGTGCCGGAATCCCCGCAGCAGCAGGCGCCCCTGCCGCCGGTCCATCCCCGCGGCAAGCCGAATCCGCTGACGCTATACCTCGAAGCCTTCAAAATGGCCTGGATCGCGCTGGTCAGCAACCGCATGCGCACGCTCCTGACGATGCTCGGCATCATCATCGGCATCACTTCGGTCGTTTCGATCGTGGCCATCGGCGAAGGGGCGCGCCGCTACGTGTTGAAGGACATTCAGGAAATCGGCACCAGCACCATCGAGATCTTCCGCGGGCGCGATTTCGGCGACGACCGGCAGCAGGGCATCCGCCCGCTCACGCCCGCCGACATGCATGCGCTGGCCGAATTGCCCTATATCGACGCGGTGATCCCGAATGTTTCCAGTACCGTGCGCCTGCGTTACCGCAATCTCGATTTTTCCGCCAACGCTTCCGGTTCGACGCAGGATTATCTGCGCGCCCGTGGCCTCAAGATCGCCCAGGGCGTTTCGTTCCAAGAAGGGGAGGTGCGGCGGCAGGCCCAGGTGGTCGTGATCGACCATAAGACCAGGCGCAAGCTTTTTCCGCATCTCGACAATCCGCTCGGCCAGGTGGTCCTGATCGACAGCCTGCCGTGCACGGTGATCGGCGTGCTCGAGGAAAAGGAAACCGCCTTCGGCGACAGCAGCACGCTCAAGGTCTGGCTGCCTTACACCACGGCCAACGCGCGCCTCTTCGGACGCCAGGATTTCGCCGGCCTGACCGTCAAGGTGAAGGACGGGCAGTCGATGAAGGCGGTGGAAAAGGCCATCGCGGACCTGCTCGAACGGCGCCACGGCGGCAAGGACTTTTTCATCCAGAACCTCGACAGCATCATCAAGACCGTCGAGAACACCGGCCGCTCGCTGACGCTGATGCTTTCGGCGATTGCCGTCATTTCGCTCGTCGTCGGCGGGATCGGGGTGATGAACATCATGCTCGTCTCGGTCACCGAGCGCACGCGTGAAATCGGTATCCGCATGGCTGTCGGCGCGCGCCAGGTCGACGTTCTGCAGCAGTTTCTGACCGAGGCGGTGATGGTCTGCCTGATCGGCGGCCTGATCGGAATCGCGCTCTCCTACGGCATCGCTTTCGTCTTCTCGCTGTTCGTTTCAAAGTGGGAAATGGTTTTTTCCGTCGCGTCGATCCTTGCCGCATTTTTCTGCGCCAGCCTGACCGGCATCGTCTTCGGCTACCTTCCCGCGCGCAATGCCGCCCGGCTCGATCCGATCGATGCGCTGGCGCGGGAATAGAGAGACGGAGGAGACGGAGCGGGGCGTGGCCGACCGATCCGGTTTGTGGATATGCCGGTGAAACGATTGAAAATGCCGGTTTTATGCAACCATAAAGAAACCGCTTAGGATTCAACGATGTTTTCTTCTCTGCGTCGCCGCTACGGACAAATGATCACGTCCGCGTCGCAATTCATCATCGCGGCTTTCGCCGTTCAGGTCCGGGAACTGTGGGTCTGGTTCGGCAGCGCCGTGCTGATCGGCCTCATCTCCCTGTTCGCCTGGCGTTCGGTGCTGGTCCGCCGGCGCTTGTTTACCGGTACCGCCATCGCCAGGATCGTCTCGGCGGCGCAAGGCTACGCGTTATTGCACGGCCGCGGATTCGACATGGACGAAAGCGTGCCGCTTCTGGCGGCATGTTCGAACCGGCCCTGTCTCTGGTATCGCTACCGCGTGACCGAATCCTCGGGCAGGCATCGCAGCGTCGTCGACAGCGGCGAGAGCGATACCTCCTTCTGGATCGACGACGGCACCGGCCGCTGTCTCGTCGAACTGAAGGGCGCCGAGATCATTTCCGGCAACGAAAAGAAATGGACGGAGGGCAATCTCACCTATGTCGAATGGACGCTGCACGCGGGCGAGACGATCTACGCGCTGGGTGAATTCAATACCGAGCGCGCCGCCGCCAGGCTGAGCATGCGGGAAAGCATGAAAAACCTGCTGGAAGAATGGAAGCGAAACAAAAAGCAGCTGCTCGAACGCTTCGATCTCAACCGGGACGGCGAGATCGATTTGCAGGAATGGGAACTGGCGCGCGCCGCGGCGCGGCGGGAAGTGGAAAAGACGCACGACGAAATCCGCCGCCAGCCCGATGTGCATTGCCTGCGTCTGCCGGAAAACGGCCACCTTTACCTGATCACCAATCTCAATCCGAAAAAGATCGCGCGCCATTACCTCTGGTGGCTGCTGTTTCACATTGCCGTTTTTTTCACGGCGCTGGCGTTGCTGCCGTGGTTGTGGACGCTGGCCGTATGAACATATGAGCGCTTTTGGGAATCGCTCCATACGAGCCGAGCGCGTGGGATCATGACGGGAGCGGTTTCGGGCGCGGTGACCGGATTGCGGCCAGACGCTGAATGACGGCCTCGCGCGGTTGCGAAATCGTGCCTTGTTCGAATACCAGCACCTGGAGGTGACCTCTGACCGTCTCCAGCAGTTCTCCGGGCTGCAGAAGAAAATCGGGACTCATCGGCTTGCCGTGGCGCTCGTGCCCTGCCATGAAGGTTTCGTAGACCAGCAAGCCCTCCGGCGCCAGTGCATCGATCAGGAGCGGCAGCAGGGGCCGGTACAGATAATTCGTGACAACGATGCCGTTGAACCGTCTCCCGTGATAGGGCCATGGCGCGGCTTCGAGGTCCGCCTGCTGTGCGTGGATGCCGGGAATCTCCGCCAGCGCGGCCAGCGCATCGGCATCGCGGTCGACCGCGGTGACCCGATATCCGCATCGTGCCAGCCAGAGACTGTGACGGCCCTGTCCGCAGGCGAGGTCGAGCACTTCCGCGCCGGGTGGAAGCAGGGGAGCGAAATGCCGCACCCATGGAGAAGGTTCCTGCCTCGACGGGCGAGGCGGATCGTTTTTCGTTTCGATATTCATGCCGGTTCTTGTCGCCTGGGTTGAAGGTAGCGATAGTAACGCCGGGGGAGGATCGGGAAGGCGCCGGAAAAACCATAAAATGGCGCCAGAGGCTTTCCAGGCTATTTTCATTCCATATTAATGAAATATATCTACATATATGTAGAGAGTTATAAGAGCAAATTATTTTATAAATTAGAATTTTATCCTATTGATTGACTGACGCATGAACGTGAAGCGCCGTACTTTTTTACTGTTTTTTCCGTTTCTGGGTGTCTCCCTGTCGATTCCCGGGCCGGCGGATTCCGTCGTGGAAAAAAATGCGAAGGCGGATCGCGTCGCCGCGTTACTTGCCGCCGCTCGGGCTCAGACGCTACGGAACGTACGCTACGACGGCAGTTACCGCGTCATTCCCTATCCCTGCGGCGATGTTCCCGCCGACATCGGCGTCTGCACCGATGTCATCATCCGCGCCTACCGGACGGCGCTGGAAATCGACCTGCAACGGCTGGTGCACGAGGACATGGCGCGAAATTTTTCCCTTTACCCGCGCCAATGGGGGTTGCGCCGTCCCGACCGGAATATCGATCATCGCCGCGTGCCCAATTTGCAGGTTTTTTTCAGCCGATACGGCCGGACGCTGCCGGTCAGCGCGGACGCGGCGGATTACCGCCCCGGCGATCTCGTCACCCAGAGGCTGCCGGGAAATCTGCCGCATATCGCTTTCGTCAGCGACCGCCGCGGCGGCAAGGGAACGCCTTTGATCATCCACAATATTGGCCAGGGCGTACGGGAGGAAGACCGCTTGTTCGACTACCCGATCACCGGCCATTACCGTTATTTTCCGGTACGGGAACGCGGACAACGGTGAAAATGCGGGAAATAAGGTGGGATAGAGCGAAAAAAGACCGAAAAACTGGGTTTTACCGCGTTTTTTCTGCAATTCAGTGGTGATTCAGGGCAATTCAGCGGTAAATCAGTACCGGGATTTTCGAATGCGTCAGCACTTTTTGCGTTTCGCTGCCGAGCAGCATTCCGCTGATTCCGCGCCGGCCGTGCGAGGCCATGAAAATGAGATCGCATTGCCGTTCCTGGGCGCAGGCGATGATCGCCTTGTACGGCTGCTCGTTGGCCACGGTGGTTCCGTCCGCCGTGACACCCGCATCAGCGGCGCGGCTTTTGAGCGTGACAAGCAGTTGTTCGGCGTCTTTTCTCGCCGTTTCGAGGAATTGCTCGCGCGCCGCCGGGTTGAACAGGGCGCCTTCCCCCGATAACGGCAACGGAAAATCCGGTTGGGCGTAAAAGAACGTGATCCTTGCGCCGGTTTCCTTGGCGAACGCTATCGCCTTGTCGGCGGTTTCGGTAGACAATGGGGAACCGTCGGTGGGAACGAGAAAATGTCTGAACATGGCGCGTCCTTTTATAAGGAAAACATAATGGGAAACTCCGAGGATCAAGACTAACAAATCGGACGACGGGATCAAAGAGGCGGTTTCCCGTCTTTTTCGTGCGGACTGAAAATCGGAAAGGCTAAGAACAAAGCGACAATGATGATGAAACGGGGAAAATTCGTCACTTTCGAAGGCATCGACGGCGCGGGAAAGAGCACGCACATCGAAACGGCCAGCGACCTGTTGCGCGCCCGGGGCATTTCCGTGGTCAATACGCGCGAGCCGGGAGGAACGCCGCTGGGCGAAAAGCTGCGGGAAATCCTGCTTGCCGCCCCGATGCACCTGGAAACCGAGGCGCTGCTGATGTTCGCGGCGCGGCGCGAACATCTGGCGCAGGTGATCGAACCGGCACTGGCACGCGGCCAATGGGTGATCTGCGACCGTTTCACCGATGCCACGCATGCCTATCAGGGCGGCGGGCGTGGTTTGGCGGCGGAAAAACTCGATATTTTGGAACAATGGGTGCATGGGGATCTGCAACCCGACCTGACATTGCTTTTCGATCTTCCGTTCGCCACCGCGCAACAGCGGATCGCGCAGCAAGGGCGCATGTTGGACCGATTCGAGCAGGAAAAAGCCGATTTCCACGAGCGGGTACGCCAGCGTTATCTGCAACGCGCGGCGGCAGCGCCGTCGCGGATCCGTGTCATCGATGCGGGACAGTCTTTGGCCGATATTAAGGAAAAAGTTGAGGAATACGTTTTATCTATATGTTTATAAAAAATATTGATGAATTACATTCCGAAGTCTGGAGGCAGCTATTGCAGCGTCGCGGACAGTTGCCGCACGCTCTGCTGTTCGCGGGGCAGAGAGGACTCGGAAAATTCGCGCTGGCGCGGGCGTTCGCCGCACTGTTGCTCTGCGAGGCTTCGCCTTCCGCGACGGCAGCTTGTGGGGAATGCCTCGCCTGCAGGTGGTTTCTTCAGGGCAATCACCCCGATTTCCGTCTGATTCGGCCCGCCGCCTGGGAAGAAGAGGAGATCGAAGGCCAAGGCGAGCAGGGAGAAGCCGGCGGCAAGGGAGGCAAAAAGGACAAAGAGGGCAAAGGGGACAACAAGGCGGATGCCGGAACGGAAAAGGGCAAGAAGGCCAGCCGGCAGATCGTGATTGAGCAGATTCGCGCACTCGACGACTTTCTCCATGTCGGTACTCATCGCCAGGGATTGCGTATCGTGCTTATCCATCCGGCGGAAGCGATGAACCGCGCCACCGCGAATTCCCTTCTTAAATCACTTGAAGAACCGATTGCAAACACGTTGTTTATATTTATTTCAGATGAGGCGGAACGGCTGTTGCCGACGATTCGCAGCCGATGCCAGACCGTCGTGGTGCCGACACCGGAGCCCGCGCTTGCCGTCGCCTATCTGCAATCGGCCGGGATCGACGATGCCGGGCACTGGTTGGCGCTGGCCGGCGGCGCTCCCTTTCTGGCGCTGGAGCTTGCGCAGGCGGGCGAAAGCGAATCGTTGGGCGCATTGCTCGGTGCGTTGCGTGAAGGCGGCGACGAGCGTTTCGACCCTCTACAGGCGGCCGCCTCGCTCGATCAGGCGCTGAAAAAGGAAAAAGGAGGCGCCCCGATGAAACGGCTCATCGAATGGGCGCAAAAATGGCTGTTCGATCTGAATCTGGCGGTCGTGGATCTTCCGCCGCGCTATTTTGTCGACGAGAAGGAACACTTAAAGACGCTTTCATGTGCCGTGGATCACCAACGGCTCCTGAATTTCGTCAAAAAAGCGTTAGAATACAAGGCGCAATCGGAACATCCGTTGAACGCGCGTCTGTTCCTGGAAGATTTTCTGATGAATTACGCTGCGCTGTTCGCGCATCGAAAACAGCCTACCCATTGAGGTTGCCATGACCCAGCCCGCTCCCCGTTCCAGCGTTTTATCGCTCAATATCAATTCGAGAACGGCGCTCTACGCCGTATACATGCCTTTTCTGAAAAACAGCGGCATTTTCATTCCCACCTCGCGCGAATATCAAATGGGGGACGAGGTGTTCATCTTGCTGTCGCTGATGGACGATCCCACCCGCTTGCCGATTGCCGGCTCGGTCGTCTGGATCACGCCCGGCGGCGCCCAGAAAAACAAGCCGCAGGGCATTGGCGTCCGTTTCAACAACGACGAAGGCTGTGCCGAAGCGCGGCGGCGAATGGAAGGATTGCTCGCCGGCGTAATGAAATCTTCCCGCCCGACCCATACGCTGTGACCGCTGCGCAACGCCGGAAAGGGGAAGGAAAAGAAGGAGTGCGGGAGTCGGGCGTTCCGCCGCTGCTGATCGATTCCCTGATTGATTCCCATTGCCACCTCGATTTTCCCGATCTGGCGGGGCGGCTGACCGAGTGTCTTGCCGCGATGGCGGCAAACGGCGTCGCCGGCGCCGTCTGTATCGGTGTCAACCTCGAAGACTGGGCGGCGGTCGAAGCGCTGGCATTGACCCATCCGACACTGTTCGCCAGCGTCGGCGTGCATCCCGAATACAAGGACGCCGAAGAACCGGATGAGGAAACGCTGGCCGCCTTGGCGCGGCGTCCGAAAGTCATCGCGGTCGGCGAAACCGGCCTCGATTACCACTGGCACAAGGATGCCCCGGAATGGCAGCGGCAGCGTTTTCGCATCCATATCCGCGCCGCGCGGCGCGCCGGACGGCCGTTGATCATCCATTGCCGTTCCGCCGCGGCCGATACCCTGAAACTTCTACGCGAAGAAAAAGCCGAAGAAGCGGGCGGCATCATGCACTGTTTCACCGAATCCTGGGAAACCGCCGTCGCTGTCCTCGATCTCGGGTTTCATCTGTCTTTTTCCGGAATCGTCACCTTCAAAAACGCGCGAGATTTACAGGAAATCGCCCGTAAAGCGCCCCTCGACCGGCTTCTGGTCGAAACGGACGCTCCTTACCTGGCCCCCATGCCGCACCGCGGCAAAATCAACGAGCCGGCGTACGTGAGACACGTTGCGGAATTCATCGCGCAGTTGCGCGGCCTCTCGTTCGCGGAAGTCGCGGAGGCGACGAGCGAGAATTTCTTCCGGCTTTTTCCTCAGACGAGGGAGGCGATACAAGCTGCTTCAAAGGCGGCGCCATAGCCCGTATAAAGGCAGGAAAGCGCAAAAGCACAAATTACAGCCTGATCGCGGCCTGTCAAAGTATAAGGATTTACTTTAAATTCACCCAATGGAGCATTGAAAATGAAAAGATTTCTTCTGAATGCCCTGGTTGCGTTGTCTGCTCTATGCCTTGCCGCCGGCGCGCAGGCCGGGTCGTACGACGATATGCTGGTAGCGATCAAGGAAGGCGATGCCGGCAACGTCAAGGAAATTCTCGACAAGGGGCTCGATGCAAATATCGTCGACAAAGCCGGCAATACCTTGTTGATGCTTGCGGTACGCGACAGCAACGACGACATCGTTGCGCTTCTGATCGCGCATCGTGCCAATCTCAACTCCCTCAATGCCAATGGCGATACCGCGCTGGGATTGGCGGCGCTGCGCGGTTCCTTGCCGATGGTCAAGCGCCTGGTGGAAGCGGGGGCGCAGGTCGACACGCCGAACTGGTCGCCGCTGATGTACGCTGCATTCAACGGCCACGCCGATGTCGTGGAATATCTGCTCGGGCGCGGTGCCAGCATCGATGCGCAGGCGAAAAATGGATTCACGCCGTTGATCGCCGCATCGCGCAACGGCAGCCAGAAAACCGTCGCCTTGTTGCTCAAGCGCGGTGCCAAGCCGAATCTGCTCACGCAGACGAATGAAACCGCGATGGATTGGGCGCTGAAAAACAACAACACCGATGCCGCCAATATGCTGCGCAAGGTTGGCGGCTTGAGCGGCAAGGCGATGGCGGTGAATCCGAAACAGTAAATATGGGAGGGGAGAACGCCCTTTTACGATCCAGGGGTGGGAAAGAGCGTGCGTGCTATTTCGAAAGCAACGCCCCCCGAATGCTTTTGACCCGAAGGTACGCGCATATCTCCGCGTGGGGGCGCCATGCTCCGTCCACGCGGAGGGCTTTTGCTGCCGGAGCCTGAAAAATCTTTTCGGAACAACGTATTAGAATACGTTTATCAATATGTCCGCTACAATTCCGGAAGAAGAGTAAACAAGTATCAGGCTGGTGCCCGCCACTTGCCATTCATAACCCGGATAAACAGGCAGTCTGGCCAAAAGCGGAGGGGGGACGGTTTTTTTCGCGATTCCCGGTGGCAGGGGTTTTCCCCGTGCCAGGTTTTTGGCGATTCCCGGCGGCAGAGCCTGATAAGGACGGGTATCGATTCGGGTGTCGTGCACCATGACTCGTGCATCGCCAACGGTGATGCCGACATGAATCAGAACACGGTCATTGTCCGAATATTCCATTTTCCCGCCTTTTTTCGACATATGTTTGTCTGCTTTTTGCTCTTTTTTATGTTCCTTGTCGTAGCCTTTTCCAGGCGGCGGAGAAGCGTATGCGGTGGTGCCGGCCAGAGCGAAAGATATCAGTGCGACCGGCAACCAGAACAGTTTTTTTGAAGATGATGGTCTATGCATTGCGATTCTCCTTCAGGTCGGAAAAGCGGTGGAGCGGAAAATATTGGATGAGCGATTATTTCCTAGACTAACGGTGAAATCCCTGCCGTGGTGTACAAGAAATTTTTGCTTTTGTATCAAAAACACCCAATTAGCATTGCATGTTTATAATTTTGAAATTTAATTTGTCGTTATATGCGGCTACACATGTATTGCTAAATTTAATTGATATTTGTAATAATGAATGTTCATATTTTGTCGCGTGTGTTTCGACGGTAACACAGGACGCTGCGGTTATACTTTAATCCCCCACGGACTGGTCGGTGCGGTGGCGGGGTTTTCCGAAATGTTTTTCCCTTTGAACATTCGTCGCGAAGTAGCGGAAAACATTGTTTACTATTTTTGTTTCCATTTTCGCCATCGTCGGCGAGCGCCGGGAGATGCTTGATCCATGCACGATACAGCCCATTTCATTCAGGACATGGCCGTCATCATGATGATTGCGGCGGCGGTAACGCTGCTCTTTCATCGGCTGAAACAACCGGCAGTGCTGGGCTATATCGTCGCGGGCGTGATTATCGGGCCGCATACGCCGCCGTTTTCGCTGATCAACGATGAAGTCACGATCAAAACGCTTTCCGAACTGGGCGTGATCTTCCTCCTCTTCTATCTCGGGCTGGAATTCAGCCTGAAAAAGCTGGCACGCGTCGGCCGCGTCGCCTTGCTCGCGGCGATACCGGAAATCTGCTTCATGGTCTGGGTCGGTTTCGAGATCGGGCGCTTTTTCGGCTGGAGCTGGATGGATTCGATATTTCTCGGCGGCATGCTTGCCAGTTCGTCGACGACGATCATCGTCAAGGCGCTCGATGAACTGAAAATGAAGCGAGAGGCATTCGCGCAGATTATTTTCGCCATCCTGATCATCGAGGACATTCTCGCCATCGGCATCATTGCGCTCCTGTCGGCGCTGGCGACGACCGGCGAGGTCAGTGCCGGTTCCGCGTTCGCGACGATGGGCAAACTTTCCCTGTTCATGGTCGTGGCGCTGGTGGCGGGAATCCTGATCGTGCCGCGGGTACTCAACTACGCGGCGCGTTTCGAGAGCAACGAAATGCTCGTGATCATCGTGCTCGGATTCTGCTTCGGCTTCTGCATGCTGGTGGTCAAGCTCGATTACAGCATCGCGCTGGGCGCGTTCGTGATCGGCGCGGTGATCGCCGAATCGCGCCAGTTGCCGGCGGTCGAGCGCCTGATCGAGCCGATCAGGGATATGTTCAGCGCGATTTTCTTCGTTACCATCGGCCTCCTGCTCGATCCCGGGGCGCTGGTCGAATACGCGCTCCCGGTCGCGGTGATTACGGTGGCGACGGTATTGGTCAAATTCTTTTCGAGCTTCCTCGGCGCGCTCGCAGCGGGGGAGAGCGCGCGTACTTCGATGCGGGTCGGCATGGGCCTGGCGCAGATCGGTGAATTCGCTTTCATCATCGCTTCGCTCGGGATGACCTTGAAAGTGACCAGCGATTTCCTTTTTCCGATCGCTGTCGCGGTATCGGTGGTGACGACCTTGCTGACGCCGTATCTGATCAAGCTGGCCGACCCGCTTTCGGCCAAGGTCACCGCGGCAATGCCGGCGGCGGCAGTGCGTGCCGGCCAGCGCTACCACAACTGGCTCGATTCGTTGCGCCTTACCGGCGAACGCGCGCAAATAGCGCACCTGATCCGCAAAATCCTCTTTCAGGTCCTGATCAATTGCGCGCTGGTGGCGGCGGTTTTTCTTGCCGCCGCCTATTCGGGCAACGCCATTGGCGACTACCTGGCGAAACATTTCAACATCCTGAACGAGGATGTGCAGAACACGCTGGTCTGGGCGAGCGCCTTGCTGATTTCGCTTCCTTCGTTGATCGCCACCTATCGCAAACTGAAAGCGTTGAGCATGCTGCTGGCGGAACTCTGCCTGCCGCAGTCGGTTCACCGCGTTCTGGCTGAAGCGGTGCCGCTCGCATCGATCCTGCTGATACTCTTTCTGCTCGGAGCGATGAGTGTCAATATCCTGCCGCCGACGCCGTGGCTCCTATGGGTGCTCGCCGGTGGTATCGCCGTGGCGGCGCTCGGATGGTCCTGGTTCATCAAGATGCACTCCCGCCTGCAAATCGCGCTGATCGAGACAGTATCGGAAGATCATGGTGAATTTGATAAAAAACATTAAATAAATCATTTAATCCAGTGATTTTTATGAAAATTATCCGAAAATATCGGTTGTGATAAACATTGCGTTTAAAAAAGAGGTACACAAAACCGGAGTCGATGTTAGAATTGCCGCCGCCCTGGAAACAAAGACTCAAACAGACTCTGGCGGTGGCATGAGGCAAAGGTAAGACAAACAGGCGCCCGTAGCTCAACCGGATAGAGCATCGGCCTTCTAAGCCGAGGGTTGTGAGTTCGAGTCTCGCCGGGCGCGCCAGGCGACTGTAATCATTGCAGTAGCCGGTTCGAGGGTTCAGTGGCGGCATTAGCTCAGTTGGTAGAGCACTGGATTGTGATTCCAGTGGTCACCGGTTCGATCCCGGTATGTCGCCCCATTCACCATTCCCCCTCCTGCTTTTTTCGTTTCTTCTTCCCCCTCTTTTTCGTTGGCGCTTTTCACTCAAAGCGCTTTCCGATGTTATAATCCGTAAGTTTTTCTGTCGCCAAAGCGCTGGAAAAACAGCGGTATCAGCGGTGTCAATGGCGTGCATGCGAGAAAAAGTCGCGGCATGCCAAATTCACACATCCGCCGCTTAAGGGTGGCGCTTGCCTGTTCAACAGGCGGTGCTGCGGTTCGGCGGATGGTGGTTTAACCCTTAAGGAGTCAATTCAATGTCCGCAACAATGCGTCAAATGCTGGAAGCCGGTGTTCATTTCGGCCACCAAACCCGTTTCTGGAATCCGAAAATGGCCCCGTTCATTTTCGGTCACCGTAACAAAATCCACATCATCAACCTGGAAAGAACGCTTGCCAAATACAACGAGGCAATGCAGTTCGTGCGCAATCTCTCCGCCAACAAGGGCACCATCCTTTTTGTCGGCACCAAGCGCCAGGCGCGCGAAATCGTCGCCGAAGAGGCACGCCGCGCCAGCAGTCCCTTTGTCGACCAGCGTTGGCTGGGCGGCATGCTGACCAACTTCAAGACGATGAAGCAGTCGATCAAGCGTTTCCGGGATATGGAAACGATGGCCCAGGAAGGCTCGCTCGACAAACTGGGTAAAAAAGAAGCGCTGATGATGCAGCGCGAACTCGACAAACTGGAAAAATCGATCGGCGGCATCAAGGAAATGGGCGGCCTGCCCGATGCGCTGTTCGTGATCGATGTCGGTTACCACAAAATCGCCGTGACCGAGGCCCAGAAACTGGGAATTCCGGTCATCGGCGTCGTCGATACAAACCATTCGCCGGAAGGCATCGATTATGTGATTCCGGGCAATGACGATTCCTCCCGTGCCATCCGCCTCTATGCGCGCGGCGTCGCCGATGCGGTGCTCGAAGGCCGGAACCTGATGGTGCAGCGGGTTACCGCCGCTGTCGGCGAAGACGATTTCGTCGAAGTCGAGGAAAACGAAGAGGAATAACAATTCCGGAATCACGGACGCGGCGCGAATGTGGCCAGAAATGTCACGATATGAAAATATCCGCGCCGCGCCCTGCTTATTATTTGAAACGAATGCAAACGAATTGAATTTTCGGGAGAAATAAAGATGGCGGAAATTACCGCAAACATGGTCAAGGAACTGCGCGAAAAAACCGACGCGCCGATGATGGAATGCAAAAAAGCGCTGACCGAAGCGGGTGGCGATCTCGCCAAGGCGGAGGAAATCCTGCGCGTCAAGCTCGGCACCAAGGCATCGAAGGCTGCTTCCCGCGTCACGGCCGAAGGCGTGGTCGCGGTTCATATCGCTGCGGGCGGAAAAGAAGGAACGATCCTCGAAGTCAATTGCGAGACCGACTTCGTCGCTAAAAATGACGACTTTCTCAAGTTCGCCGCCAATTGCGCCGGGCTGGTCACGGTTCAAAAGACCGCCGATGTCGCCGCGCTTTCCGCGTTGCCGCTCGACGGAGGTACGGTCGAATCGACTCGCACCGCGCTGGTCGGAAAAATCGGGGAAAACCTTTCGCTGCGTCGCTTCCAGCGTTTCGAAGCGAAAGGCAAGCTGGCCTCCTATATTCACGGGGGCTCCAAGATTGGTGTGCTGGTCGACCTCGTCGGCGGTGACGATACGCTGGCAAAGGATCTGGCGATGCACATCGCCGCGACGAAGCCGAAGGCGCTCGACGCTTCCGGCGTGTCCGCCGAACTGGTTGAGACCGAACGCCGCGTCGCCGCGGAAAAGGCTGCCGAATCGGGGAAGCCGGCCGAAATCGTGGAAAAAATGGTCAATGGCGCGGTACAGAAATTCCTGAAGGAAGTCACTTTGCTGGGCCAACCGTTCGTCAAGGACGACAAGCAGACGATCGAACAGCTTCTGAAGTCTAAAAATGCTTCGGTCGCCAGCTTCGCGCTGTATGTCGTCGGCGAGGGCATCGAAAAGAAGGTCAGCGATTTTGCCGCTGAAGTCGCCGCCCAAGCTGCCGCGGTGCAGAAGTAATCAGAGAACCGAAGCGAGCCGACCGACGCCATCATGGAAACATCCCCCACACCCCGCTACCGCCGCATTCTTCTGAAACTTTCGGGAGAAGCCCTGATGGGCGATGACGCTTACGGCATCAACCCGCAGGTGATCGGCGACATCGTCGCCGAAATCAAGGCGGTGGTGGAAATGGGGGTGGAAACCGGCGTCGTGATCGGCGGCGGCAACATCTTCCGCGGCATGGCCGGTACCGCCACCGGGATGGACCGGGCCACGGCGGATTACATGGGAATGCTGGCGACGGTAATGAACGCGATGGCGCTTTCGGACGCGCTGCGCCAGGCGGGCATCGCGGCCCGTGTGCAATCGGCGCTGCGTGTCGACCAGGTGGTCGAGCCGTACATTCGCGGCAAGGCAATCCGTTATCTGGAAGAGGGCAAGGTGGTGATTTTCGCGGCCGGGACCGGCAATCCGTTCTTCACCACCGATACCGCCGCCGCGTTGCGCGGTTCCGAAATCGGCGCCCAGATCGTGCTCAAGGCGACGAAAGTCGACGGCATCTACAGCGAAGATCCGAAGAAAAACCCCGCCGCGACGCGCTTCGATCGCATTTCCTTCAACGAAGTCATCATCAAGAATCTGGCGGTCATGGACGCCACCGCGTTTGCGCTGTGCCGCGATCAGCGCCTGCCGATCAATGTTTTTTCCATCTTCAAAACCGGAGCCTTGAAACGCGTCGTACTGGGTGAAAACGAAGGCACCTTGGTCGTTTGCTAGAAAGTGGAGGAATAAGAAATGGTTATCGCCGAACTGAAAAAAAATATCGAACATAAAATGCAGCGGACGCTGGAGGTGCTGAAGGCCGACCTGCTCAAAATCCGTACAGGCCGTGCCCACACCGGCTTGATCGATCACGTTCTGGTCGATTACTACGGAAATCCGACGCCGATTCCTCAGGTTGCCAACGTGACACTGATCGATGCGCGCACGATCGGCGTGCAGCCGTGGGAGAAAAATCTCGTCGCCAAGGTCGAAAAAGCGATCCGCGATTCCGATCTGGGATTGAATCCGGCGAGCCAGGGCGATGTCGTCCGGGTGCCGATGCCGATCCTGACCGAGGAACGCCGCCGCGATCTGATCAAGGTCGTCAAGCACGAAGGCGAAAACGCCAAAGTCGCCGTGCGCAATCTGCGCCGAGACGCCAACCATGCGCTGAAGGACGGTCTGAAGGCAAAGACGATTTCCGAGGACGATGAACGGCGCACGGAAGAAGAAATCCAGAAACTGACCGATAAATACATTGCCGAAGTCGACAAAATCCTGGCCCAGAAGGAAAGCGAGTTGATGGCGGTTTAAGCCGGAAAACGCAGGTTTCTTGCCATACCGGGTTCTGCCGCGAGCGGGTGCCGACAGGGAAAGAAAGAGAAACAGGCAAACAGGGGAGAAGCCATGGCGCTCTTTACCAGCTCGACACAGACCATTCCCGAGACCGCCGTGGTGCCGAGCCATATTGCCGCGATCATGGACGGCAATGGGCGTTGGGCCAAAAAACGTTTTCTGCCGCGCGTCGCCGGGCACAGCCGGGGCGTCGAAACCGTGCGCGAAATGGTGCGCGCCTGTCTTGAGCGCGGAGTCGAATATCTGACGCTGTTTGCGTTCAGTTCCGAAAACTGGCGCCGGCCGCAGGAAGAGGTATCGCTCCTGATGCAGCTTTTCGTCAAGGCGCTGGAGCAGGAAGTCACGAAACTCGACAGGAATGGCGTCCGCCTCTGCGTGGTCGGCGATCTGTCGCGTTTCGAGCCCCGGTTGCGCGCGCTGGTTGCGGAAGCCGAGGCGAAAACGGCAACGAATTCCCGCCTGACGCTGACCATTGCCGCCAATTACGGTGGCCGTTGGGACATCTTGCAGGCAATGAACCGCCTGGCGGTCGCCCATCCGGAAAAATCCGGCCGCTGGAGCGAAGAGGATCTGGCGCCTTTTCTTTCGATGCACTACGCGCCGGAGCCCGATCTCTTCATCCGTACCGGCGGCGAGGCACGGATCAGTAATTTCATGCTTTGGCAACTCGCTTATACCGAGTTCCATTTCACCGATACGCTATGGCCGGAATTCGATGCCGCAGCGCTCGACCAGGCCATTGCCTCCTATCGCCGCCGCGAGCGCCGCTTCGGACGCACCAGCGAACAGTTGCTGGGAGACCCGCATCCGAGCGTATCCAGCGGTGTTTCCGGAAATGCCGTTGTCGCCAATACCATAAGCGGCGTCAATCCCGATGCTTAAAACGCGGGTCATTACTGCTGTCGTTCTGCTTGCCGTTTTCCTGTCCGCGCTTTTTTTTCTGCCGGTGCTTGGCTGGGCTTGGTTCGCTGCGCTGATTGCCGCCATCGCAGGATGGGAGTGGGGCGGTTTGCTGCGGTTGTCCCCGCGCGGGCAGGTGGCGTTTGGGGCAATTGTTTTTGTGTCGTGCGCATTGGTGATTCTGGGATTTCCCGAGGCTATCGGCATGACTGATAAAAAACATAGTCTTTGTCATAGTTGGGCACCGGAAGCCTGGCGACTCGGGCGATGGTTTTATCTTCCGGCGGTATGCTTTTGGTGCATTCTTGTACCCATCTGGCTGAGGCGGCATTGGAATTTGCAACGTAAAGTCTGGTCTGGTTTTGCCGTTGGGTTCGTCGTTATCCTTCCTACATGGCTGGCGCTGGTGCAATTGCGCAATTTAATGGTTTACGAGTATTGGCAGTTGCTCATTGTGATGGCAGTAGTTTGGGTTTCCGATACCTCAGCATATTTTTCCGGACGCGCTTTCGGTAAGCGTAAACTGGCTCCGAGAATCAGTCCGGGAAAAACCTGGGCTGGTGTCTGGGGGGCCATTATTGGCGTGCTTATTTACGGTTTTGTTCTTGCTTTGATTTTCTCTTTCGATGGTATGAGCGGGACGATGATATTGATAGGTTTGGGCTTGGTAGTACTCGGCATTTTTGGAGATTTGTTCGAATCATTGCTCAAGCGTCAGGCGGGAATGAAAGACAGCAGCATGGTTTTGCCGGGGCATGGCGGTGTGCTGGATCGTATCGATAGCCTGACTTCGACCTTGCCGGCCGTCGCATTGATTGTGTTGATCGACAGCCTGAGATGCACTTTGGATTTCAGTTATTTCGGCTGAAATTTTTTATGTCTGGCGATCAGCAACTCACTATCCTCGGCAGTACAGGTTCCATAGGCCGGAGCACACTTGATGTCGTGCGCCGTCACCCCGGCCGTTATCGCATCGCCGCGCTCTGCGCGCATCGCCAGATTGATCTGTTGTTCGAACAATGCCTGGAGTTCCGTCCGCGCTATGCCGTGCTCGGCGAACGCGACTCGGCGGAGGCGCTGACGGCCAAGTTGCGCTCGGCAAATATCGCTACCGAGGTACGCCATGGCGCGGCGGCGTTGGAAGAAATGGCCGTACTGCCTGAAGTCGACGCGGTGATGGCGGCGATCGTCGGCGCCGCCGGGTTGTCTTCCGCGCTGGCGGCGGCGCGGGCCGGGAAGAAAATCCTGCTCGCGAACAAGGAAGCGCTGGTGATGGCCGGGCCGGTATTCATGCGCGCCGTGCGTGAGCATGGTGCGCGCCTGTTGCCGATCGACAGCGAGCACAATGCGATTTTTCAGGCGCTCCCCACCGATTTCGACAGTGATCTTCCGCGGAAAGGAATTCGCCGCTTGTTGCTGACTGCTTCCGGCGGTCCGTTCCGTACGTTTTCCCGAGCGGATCTGGAGCGGGTGACCCCGCAACAGGCGGTGGCGCATCCGCGCTGGTCGATGGGAAAGAAAATCTCCGTCGATTCGGCAACGTTGATGAACAAGGGGCTGGAAGTGATCGAGGCGCATTGGCTGTTCAATGCGCCGGCCTCCATGATTGAAGTGGTAGTACACCCGCAGAGCGTGATCCATTCGCTCGTCGAGTATGTCGACGGTTCACTGCTCGCGCAACTGGGCAATCCCGATATGCGTACGCCGATTGCGCATGCGCTCGCCTATCCGGAACGGATCGATTCCGGTGTTGCCGCGCTCGATCTCTTCCAGGTCGCCCGGCTCGATTTCGAAGCTCCGGATATGGAGCGTTTCCCTTGTCTTGCGTTGGCTTTTCGTGCACTCGAACGTGGCGGCAACGCGCCGACGCTGCTCAATGCCGCCAACGAAGTCGCGGTGGCGGCATTTCTGGAGGGAAGAATCGGTTTTACGAAAATCGCTGAAATCGTTGCCGCGACGCTCGCTGCCAATTCGCTGGCGGCTGGTTCACCGTTGGAGACACTGGATGACGTGCTTGCTGCCGACGCCGCGGCGCGCCGCTTCGCGGTGGAGTGGATTGCCGAGGCGGAGGAAAAGAGCAAAATGAACAGGGCGGAATCATCCATGAAATTCTAATTCATTGAATATTATTTTTGATTATATGTCACTACATATAACGATTTGTATTTAATATAAATATAGAATTTTGCATTGATTGCCAATAAACCGAGAGGCGGTTTTTTCATTCCCGGAGAGATTCGATGGTCACTATTCTGTTTTATCTTCTGTCGTTTCTCGTTGCCATCGTGCTTCTCGTGGTCGTGCACGAATTCGGCCACTACATCGTGGCGCGCTGGTGCGGGGTCAAGGTGCTGCGTTTTTCGATCGGGTTCGGAAAGCCGTTCTGGTCGACCCGCCGCGGCACCGACCAGACCGAATGGGCGCTGGCGCCGATACCGCTCGGCGGTTACGTGAAAATGCTCGATGAGCGCGAAGGAGAAGTCGCGCCGGGAGAATTGCACCGCGCATTCAACCGGCAGCCGGTGGGCAAGCGGATTGCCATCGTCGCGGCCGGGCCGTTGATCAATTTCCTTTTTGCCATCGTGCTCTTCTGGGGCATGTTCGTTTACGGCGTTTATGAGCCGCCCGCCACGCTCGCGGCGCCGATGGCGGGAAGCGCCGCCGCCGTTGCCGGAGTGAAGGAAGGGGAACGCGTACGGAAAATCGACGGCATCGCCGTGGAAAGCTGGAGCGATTTGCGCTGGCAGTTCCTGCGCCACGCGATCGATGAGGAGCAGGTGGTGCTGGAAGTGTCGACGCCGCAGGGCGAGGTTTTACAGCGCTACATAGAGACGCAGGCGGCGCGGGCGACGGGGTGGCAGGGCGATCCAATGCAGCATCTTGGCCTGATGCTGCAATTACCCAAAATTCGTCCGATCGTCGGCGCGGTATTGCCGGAAAGCGCGGCGCAGACGGCCGGGTTGCGTGCCGGCGACGAAATTCTGGCGATCGACGGTGTGGAAGTCGATTCGTGGGAGATTCTGGTGCGTACCGTCGGTCGTTCGCCGGGCGTTCCACTGGTATTCGATGTGCGGCGCGAAGGCGCAATCGTATCGATGCGCGTGACGCCTCAGGCGGAGAGCCATAACGGCAGGGAAATCGGCCGTATCGGCGTCGAAGTGCTCGACAAGCGCCTGCGTATCTCCTATGGGCCGGTAGATGCGGCGCGGCGCGCTTTGCTGGAAACCTGGGGATTGTCGGCGTTGAGCGTGAAAATGCTGGGGAAAATGGTATTCGGGGAAGTATCGACGAAAAATCTTTCCGGTCCGATCACCATCGCCAATTACGCCGGCAAATCGGCGCAGATGGGGCTGGAACCCTATTTGCGGCTTCTGGCGTTGATCAGTGTCAGCCTGGGCATTTTCAATCTGCTGCCGATTCCGATTCTGGACGGTGGGCTTTTGCTGTATTATTTCGCCGAAATCATCAAGCGCGGCCCCATCTCGAAACGTGGGGAAGAAATCGGCCAGCAGATCGGTCTGGCTTTCCTTCTGACGCTGATGATTTTCGTTTTTTATAACGACATCAACCGTTTTTTCTCCGGCTGATTCCAGAATCCCCGATCTTTGAATTCCGTACTTTGAATTCCGCACTTTGACCGTATCCGAATCGCCTATGCCTTGCCTGTTCCTCGATCGATTTCGTCTTGCCGCGCCATCGGTGCCATTCGCGGCCCGTTTTTGCGGTCCGGCGGATACGGGAAAGGAATAGCAACGGGAATGACAATGAAGAAAAACCTGCTCGCGGGGCTGATTGCGACGCTTTTCGCATCCACCGCCTCGGCATTCGATCCTTTCACCATCAAGGATATCCGCGTCGAAGGCATCCAGCGTACCGAGGCCGGTACCGTTTTCAGTTATCTGCCGGTCAAGGTCGGCGACACGATGACCGACGAAAAGGCCGCGCAGGCGATCAAGGCGCTGTTCGCCACCGGGTTTTTCAAGGATGTTCGTGTCGAAGCCGAAAACGACACCCTTGTCGTGCTGATCGAGGAACGTCCGGCAATCGCGGCAATCGATTTTTCCGGCACGCAGGAGTTCGACAAGGACCAGTTGAAGCAGGCGCTCAAAGACAGCGGAATCGCCGAAGGGCGTATCTTCGACCGCGCCACGCTCGACCGTGCCGAGCAGGAACTGAAACGGCAATATCTGGCGCGCGGCCTGTACGCGGTCCAGATCACCACCACCGTGACCCCGCTGGAACGCAATCGCGTCGGTATCGATTTCACGATCAACGAGGGCGATATCGCAAAAATCCGGCAGATCAACATCGTCGGCGTGCATTCGTTCCGCGAGAAAGACCTGCTCGACCTCTTTCAACTGGATACACCCAGCTGGATCAGCTGGTATACCAAGAGCGACCAGTATTCCAAGCAGAAACTTTCCGCCGACCTCGAAACGCTGCGTTCGTATTACCTGAACCGGGGTTTTCTCGAATTCAATGTCGATTCGACGCAAGTCTCGATTTCCCCCGACAAAAAGGACATTTTCATCACGGTCAGCGTTACCGAGGGTGACCGCTTCATCGTCTCTTCCGTGAAGCTGGCCGGGGAACTGCTGCTTTCCGACGACGAACTGAAAAAGCTGGTCAAGGTGCGCGCCGGCGACGTTTTTTCGCGCGAGGCCCTGAACGAATCGATCAAGGCCATCACCGACCGCCTTGGCGCGCTCGGCTACGCGTTCGCCAACGTCAATGCCGCACCCGAAGTCGACAAGGAAAAACACCAGGTCGCCTTCACGATCTTCGTCGATCCGGGACGGCGCGTTTACGTGCGGCGGGTCAACGTCACCGGCAACACGAAGACCCGCGACGAAGTCGTGCGCCAGGAAATGCGGCAGATCGAGGGCGCCTGGTACGATGCGGACAAAGTGACGCTTTCCAAGCAACGGATCGACAAAACTGGTTATTTCAAAGAGGTGAACGTCGAGACTCCGCCGGTTCCGGGAACCACCGACCAGGTCGACGTCGACATCCATGTGGAGGAGCGCAACACGGGCACCGTTTCCTTCGGGGCAGGGTATTCCACGGCGGAAAAAATGATCCTTTCCGCGTCGATCACCCAGTCCAACCTTTTCGGCAGCGGTAAATACCTGAGCCTCGACATGAATACCGGCAAGATCAACCGGGTGATCTCGCTTTCCTACACAAACCCCTATTTCACCGTAGACGGCATCAGCCAGGGTTTCGACGTCTCTCACCGCCGCGTCGATCCCACCTCGCTTTCCGTCGGCC
>JAVBTC010000057.1:0-18893 GCA_031556405.1 Rhodocyclaceae bacterium | reverse complement strand
ATTGTGGTTAATATGCCTTTGGCGTTAATTGATATTGTTAACAATCCGCACCGGCGCTGTAAAACACAGATATTTCAGCCGTGGAGCGGGTCAGGAACCGGGGCTGAAAACAGCATCTTCCACACGTCTTTCACGTAATTCGTAATTCTTCCACGTGTTCTCCGGCCCGGATTCCGGATTCCGGTTTCCCTCCGGTTCTCGTCTCAGCGCACGGGCCGCAGCGAAATATCGCCGGAAACGATGCGCTCGTTTCCCGAATCCGTCGCAAGCAACAGGAGGCCATCGGTATCGACACCGAGGCAGCGGCCTTCGCTGAGGATTTCACCCTGCTCTCCCAACAGCGCGACGGGGCGGTCCTGCCAGGCGTGACGGCGCTGCCATTCATCGCGCAGCACGGCGAACCCATTGACCGAGAATGTTTCGAGCACCCGCAGAAGCTCGATCAGCAGCCGCGCGAGCAATACGTGACGTTCAATCTCCGGCGCGACGGCGGCAAGCGCCGCAGGAGGCAGAACGAACGCGGCGGAGTCCCTTTCTCCCTCCGCCGGTTTCGGCGGCAGATCGAGATTGAGGCCGATGCCGATGATCGCTTCGGTCGCCTGACGGGTCGTCGACAGTTCGACCAGAATGCCGCCCAGCTTTCCGGGCGTATCTCCCACGGTCATCAGGATATCGTTCGGCCATTTCAGCGCGATGCCGGGCACTTGCAACGCTTCCAGGGCACGGGCGACGGCGACGCCGACCGCCAGTGAAAGCCCGGCCAGATTCGGATTTCCGCCGCTTCCGGCCGTTCCGCCTGCCTGCATGGAAAAACGCCAGAGCAGCGAAAAAGTAAGGCTTTTTTCCGGCGCCCCGGTCCAGCTTCGCCAGTTCCGCCCGCGCCGCCCGCGCCCGGCCAGTTGCCGCTCGGCGACGACAACGCTGCCCGACGGCGCGCCGCGCGCCGCGCGCGCGGCGAGAACGTCGGAAGTCGAACCGCATTCGAGCAGCGCGTCGACGTCGAAACGCGCCGCATGGGGTCCGAGCAGGTCGCGAAGAAGGGCAAGGTCGAACATCGAAGCGGGAACTGGCGAAAAAACTGGCGAAAAGGATGAAGACATGGGCGGGCAAAAATCGAAACGGAAAAAACGGCGCGGCAAAAAACGGAGTATCCACTTCTTGCCGCAGTCCGGCCGTGATTTAGCCACGATTTCGCGTTTTTGTCACCCTATTTTCATACTACGCGTTTCTGGATATATCGCTACGCGGAACGGTATGCGAAACGCCGTCTCATTTTCGACACGCGCACTCCAATTTTTCATCTTTTTCAGCGCAATATCTTTTATGAATAGTAGAAACGATTTCTTTTAAATTAAACTCCGCCCTTCGTTCAATCGGTGCCGGTTCCGACCCGTCGTTTCCGGCGGCCATCGATGACTATTTGACTATTGGCAACCGTCGGCGACTATCGACGGTGAGGCGGCGACGCCCCGCCGGATATTCCGGGCACGCCCGGTTTCATTTCCAAACTCGAAGGAGAGAGAGCAGCATGTGTGAGAGAGACCCACGAAAAAGACCGAAAAAATCCGTTGCCCTGGTCGCCGCGGCCATGGGCGGATTGCTGGCCTGCGGCAGTGCACTGGCGCAAAGCAACGTCACTATTTACGGCATCATCGATGTCGGTATCGATATCAGCGATAACGGTCACGGTTCGCAATTCCGTGCCCAATCGGGGCAATCGGCCGGAACGCGCCTCGGGTTCAAGGGTGAGGAAGCGCTCGGCAACGGCCTGAAGGCGATATGGGTGCTCGAACAGGGGCTGGCAATCGACAACGCCGCCAATACCGTCCATGGCACCAACAGCACCAGCCTGCCGGGCGTCAACACCAATTCCGGCGCCAACCTCGGTTCTTTCTTTCAACGCCAGGCATACGGCGGCCTTTCCAGCAACTTCGGCACGATCACCATCGGACGGCAGTACACGCCTTTCTTCCATATCAAGCGCAACGCCGACGCTTTCAATATGGGCCTGTCGCCGACGATCAACAACATTTACGCGATCATTATTCCCGGCGGCGTCGATCGTTTCGACAATGCCATCTTCTATAACTCGCCGAATCTTTCCGGCCTGACCTTCGGTGCCGTTTATTCCGCCGGCAACGAAAACAACACCGACGACTTTCTCGACAAGGCCGGCCGCGCCTGGTCGCTGATGGCGCAATACAACAACGGCGGCCTCTGGGTCGGCGGCGCCTATAACAATATGCGCGGCCAGGACCCGTTGAAACAACAATTCACACTGGCTACCGATGTCGCCAAAACCGATGCCTGGATGCTCGGCGCTTCCTACGACTTCACCGTCGCCAAGATCTACGGCTCGTACGGTCAGGGGAAAACCAAGCTGTCCGGCGGCGACTACGGCGAACTCACCAAGCGCCGCGTCTGGAGCATCGCCGGTTCGCTGCCGCTGGGGCGGCACACGCTCAAGGCCAGCTATGCGCATATGGATGACCGCAAGGTCGACAACGCCGATTTCACCGTGTATGGCCTCGGCTACGAATACGCCTTCTCCAAGCGCACCGCGCTCTATGCCGCCTACGGCCGCGGCGAGAACGAATCAGGCCGGTACGGCCTGCCGCTGACCGCCGTCACGAACGGATTGACCAACACGTCGCCCGGCAAGGATGTTTATTCGTTCAACCTCGGCGTTCGCCATACCTTCTGATTCACCAGGAGTCCTGAAGGTTTTGTAATCCTGTGATTTCTTCTCTGTGTGATCTTTCCGGGCGCCCGCGTGGCGCCCGTTTTTTCATTCACAATCCAAAAAACACACTCGGGAATTTTCCCGTTATTCCGCCTCCGCCCGGTTCTCCAATCCCAATTCCTGAATTTTGCGCGTGATCGTATTGCGGCCGATCCCCAGGGACTGTGCCGCCTGAATGCGGCGGCCGTTGCTGTGGGCCAGCGCGCGCATGATCAGGACACGTTCGAAACGGCGCATCAGATGGTCGAAAACGTTTCCGCCGCCTTCGGCCAGCAACCGGTCAGTCTCGGCGGAAAGCAGTTGCTCCCAGTCGGCACCCGGAATGCCCGGAGCAGGAACGGCACCGGCGGCATCTTCCACCTCGCGCCACATCTCTCGCAACTCCGGCGGCAGATCGGAAACCGCGATTTCCCTGCCGGGCACCATCACGGTGAGCCAATGACAAAGATTTTCCAGTTGCCGCACATTGCCGGGAAACGGAAGCTGCATCAGATATTCCAGCGCCGCCGGCGCCAGATGCTTGGCCTCGGTCTCGTGCGTGCGGGCGCTGCGGTTGAGGAAATACCGCGCCAGGAGCGGGATATCGTCGCTGCGCTCACGCAGCGACGGCAGACGGATGCGGAATACGTTGAGGCGGTGCAGCAGGTCTTCGCGGAAGCGCCCGTCCTTGACCCGCGCTTCGAGGTCCTGGTGCGTCGCGGCGATCACGCGCACCTTGGCCTTGACCGGGGAATGGCCGCCGACGCGGTAGAAATGCCCCTCGGAGAGCACGCGCAAAAGCCGCGTCTGTAATTCTGTCGGCATGTCACCGATTTCGTCGAGAAACAGGGTGCCGCCTTCCGCCTGTTCGAAACGGCCCTGGCGCCTGACCTGCGCGCCGGTAAACGCGCCGCGCTCGTGGCCGAACAGTTCCGATTCGAGCAAGTCTTTCGGAATCGCCGCGGTATTGATCGCGACGAACGGCTTATCGCGCCGCGCGCCGTGACGGTGCAACGCCTGGGCGACTCGCTCCTTGCCGGTGCCCGATTCGCCGGTGATCAGCACGGTGGCGGAAGATTGCGCCAGCCGTCCGATGGCGCGGAAAACATCCTGCATCGCCGCCGACTGGCCGACGATTTCCTGGGCCAGCGCTTCCGCGCCGGTTTCGTCACTGCCGGCACCCGTGCCGCCGCCTCCCACGCCCTCCATCCGCTCCGTCTCCTGTGCGATGCCGATCGCGCGGCGGATGAGGTCGAGCGCCTGATCGACGTCGAAGGGTTTCGGCAGGTATTCGAAAGCGCCGCCGGCAAACGCGGCGACGGCGCTGTCGAGATCGGAATAGGCCGTCATCACGATTACCGGCAATGCCGGCAAACGGCGTTTGACCTCGGCCAGGAGTTCGATACCGGAAACTCCGGGCATCCGGATGTCCGAAAGCAGTACCGACGGCAGCGCGCCGGTATCGAGCCGCGCCAGTACCGCTCCGGCATCCGCGAAACTTTCGAACGCAACGCCTTCGCGCGTCAGGGTTTTTTCCAGCACCCAGCGGATGGATTTGTCGTCGTCAACGATCCAGACAGGATTGATGTCCATTTTTATTTTCTAATTTATAAAAATAATTTATGCTCAAAACTTCCTACACAAAACAAATGATATTTCATTCATATTTGGAATATTGATGCGATATCGCCTTCATTCTTTCGCGGCCAGCGGCGGCGGATCGATCGGCAGGCGGACGATGAAGGCCGTGGCGCCGGGAACGCTTTCGCATTCGATACTGCCGTGGTGGTAATGGACGAAATTCTGCGCGATCGTCAGCCCCAGCCCGGAACCGCCGGTGCGCCCGGAAACGAGCGGATAGAAAATGCGCTCACGAAATTCCTCGGGAATGCCGGGACCGTTGTCGATGATCGAGAGTTCGAGCACCAGACGGCAGCGTTTTTTCACCAGCGTCACCTGCCGCGCCGCGCGCGTGCGCAGAACGATTTCGCCGCCGCCCGCTTTTTTTCCCACTCCATCCGCTCCATCCACTCCACCCTGTCGCACCCCCAGCGCCTGTGCCGCATTGCGGGCGATGTTGAGCACGACCTGAATCAACTGCTCGCGGTCGGCGAGGATCTCCGGCAGGCTGGTATCGTAATCGCGCTGGATGGACAATCCGGCGGGAAATTCGGCCAGCAGCAGGGTACGCACCTGTTCGAGGATTTCGTGGATGTTCGTTTTCTGCGGCAGCAGCGGCCGATGCGGGGTGAGCAGGCGCTGCATCAGATTTTGCAGCCGGTCGGCCTCGCCGATGATGACCTGGGTGTATTCCCGCAATTCCGGCGCAGGCAGTTCACGGTCGAGCAACTGTGCCGCGCCGCGGATGCCGCCGAGCGGATTCTTGATTTCGTGCGCCAGATTGCGGATCAGCTCGCGGCTCGCTTCCTGTTGCTCGGACAGTTGCGCCTCGCGCTGCGCTTTCAACTGCTGATCGATCGGCCACAGTTCGACCAGGAAACGCAGGCCGCCCTCTTCCTCGCCGCCGGTTCCTCTGCCGTTTCCGGCTTCCCTGCCCTCCCAGTCCAGCACCCAATCCAGCGGAGTAACGGTGCAATTGACATGCAACGTCTGGCCGTCGCTGCGGATGAGTTCGATATTCTGGCCGTGATAGCTCCAACCGTTCTCGCCTGCCTGGGAGAGCAGCGAAAACAACCCGCCGGCGCCGCGCAATCCCGCGGCGAGGGGTTTTCCGATCAGATTCTTGCCGCTGTGCGCGAGAAGGTTCTCGGCGGCGGGATTGAGATAACGCGCCTTCCAATCGGCATCGAGCGCAAGCACCGCCGAAGAAAGGAGATCGAGACCGGAAAAACGTTCGAGCACGTTCCGCCTCGTACAAACGCGTTTACGGGTTCGGACGGGTTCGCGCCGCCCCCCGCCGGGAATGATGAACGACGATACACAGCCCGCATCCGCGGATCATTTCAGATTCGCCATTTCTTTCTGGAGCGACTCGATATTGAGTTCATGCTGGGCAACTTTGTTTTTATACGGTTCGAGACGCTCGAGCACTCTCTGATAATTGCGCTCGCCGCCGGTACGGGTATTTTCCTGTTCCGCCAGTTCCTTCTTCGCCTCTTCCAGATTCTTGCGCTCGCTGGACAATTCCTGTTCGAGAATGGCGCGGCGGTCGTTGTCGCGCTCCTTCTGCACGTCGCTCGTGACCTTGGGGAAGTCGCTCGGTGTCGGCGTCTTTGCCGAGGCTCGGCCCGCCGGTGTCGCAGGCATCGTCGAAATCGGATCGAGCGAGAGCTTCTTGCAGCCCTTGCTGACAACATTGGAATAAGTAATACGTCCGTCGGCATCGACGCATTTGTACACTTCCGCCTGTGCCAGCGCCGGCGTCACCGCCAGAACGTAAAGACTCGTCAGCCAGAGATGTCGTATCGGTCGCATTGCTCAATCCTCTCAATGATGCAAACTGGAAAATATTCAGTTTAGCGTGAACGCATCGCCGTGTATAACTTGCAAGGGAACCGCCGGGGAAGAAAAAGGCGGCTTGGCGCCGCCTTTTCCCGCTATGCGGGCACGTTCAGCAGCTGTAATACATCTCGAATTCGATCGGGTGCGTCGTCATACGGAAACGCTGCACCTCCTCCATCTTCAGTTCGAGATAGGCGTCGATCCAGTTATTCGAGAAGACACCGCCGCGGGTCAGGAATTCACGGTCGCGGTCGAGATAATCGAGCGCTTCCTCGAGGCTGGCGCAGACCGTCGGGATCTTCTTGTCTTCTTCCGGCGGCAGATCGTAGAGGTTCTTGTCCGCCGGGTCGCCCGGATGCAGCTTGTTCTGGACGCCGTCCAGGCCCGCCATCAGCAGCGCGGCGAAGGCGAGGTAGGGATTGGCGATGGGGTCGGGGAAGCGTGTTTCGATCCGGCGCGCCTTGGCGGAATTGACGAAGGGAACGCGGATCGACGCGGAACGGTTCTTCGCCGAATACGCGAGCTTGACCGGCGCTTCGAAGCCGGGCACGAGACGCTTGTACGAGTTGGTGCCGGGGTTGGTGATCGCATTCAGCGCCCGCGCATGCTTGATGATGCCGCCGATGTAGTACAGCGCGAATTCCGAAAGACCGGCGTAGCCGTTGCCGGCGAAGAGATTCTGGCCGTCCTTCCAGATCGACTGGTGCACGTGCATGCCGGAACCGTTGTCGCCGACCATCGGCTTGGGCATGAAGGTGGAGGTCTTGCCGTACTGGTGCGCGACGTTGTGCACCACGTATTTCAGCACCTGCGTCCAGTCGGCGCGGCGCACCAGCGTATTGAAGAGCGTGCCGATCTCGCACTGGCCGGCGGTGGCGACTTCGTGGTGATGCACTTCGACCGGAACGCCGCAGGCTTCCAGCGCCAGACACATCGCCGCGCGCACGTCGTGCAGGCTGTCGACCGGCGGCACGGGGAAATAGCCGCCCTTGATGCCGGGACGGTGGCCGATGTTGCCGCCGTCGAATTTTTCATCGCTCGACCAATGCGCTTCCTGTGAATAAATCTTGCAGTAGGAACCGGACATGTCGTTTTTCCATTCCACGGAATCGAAAATGAAAAACTCCGGTTCCGGGCCGAAATAGGCGGTGTCGCCGATTCCCGTCGATTTCAGATACGCCTCGGCGCGCCTGGCGATGGTACGCGGATCGCGGTCATAGCCCTTGCCGTCGGCCGGTTCGGTCACGTCGCAGGTCAACACCAGCGTCGGCTCGTCGAAAAAGGGGTCGATGAAGGCGCTCACCGGGTCGGGCATCAGCAGCATGTCGGAAGCCTGGATGCCTTTCCAGCCGGCAATCGAGGAACCGTCGAAAGCATGCCCGTTTTCGATTTTTTCTTCGTCGAACTGCGACACCGGGATACTGACGTGCTGCTCCTTGCCGAGCGTATCGGTAAAGCGGAAATCGACGAATTTGACGTCGTTCTCGGCAACCATTTTGAGGACATTCTGCACGGTGCTCATGAAACGATTCTCCAGAAAAAAGCCGGCAGGCCGGCGGCATTGAGAAAAAATCAGGGTAAAACCAAACGGAAAACAATTAGCAGCAAATGTGCCAAGTTTCGAAAAACAGGAAATCGCGCTGCGTTACGGGGACTGGGCAGACATTGTGCCATAGGCGCCGCCCTTCACCGGGCAAATGCATGCACCAAAATGGTGCATTCCGGATTTGCCATCGTCCGCACCGCACTGTTTTGGGGCGGACAAGCATGGATTCATGCCGATCTCTGTTTCATACGGAATATCCCATCACCGGAACTTCCTTTCCGCAACCACCGCGCTCTTTTCACGACGATAGTACGCCCTGGCGACGAATCCAATGAAACAGCCTATCGCGCCGACAACGACGAATAGCGGCCAGCGCGCCGGTGCATTCCACTGCCGCCGTTTTTCCTCGCGCAGCGCCGTGTCGATGCGCTGGTATTTGAGGCCGTTGTTGCCGACGTCGCTCGGCTTGCGGTTATACACCCATTCATGGCGCAGCACGTAGCTTTTCGGATGGAAGCCGAAAATCCACGGCGCATCGTATTGCAGGATGCGGTTCATCCGCTGGATCAGCGCCAGGCGCTCGGCGCCCTGCGCGCCGGTGCTCTCCATGCCTTTCACGCGGTCGAAGAGACGGTCGAATTCGGCATTCTGGTAATTGGAGGCGTTTTCGCCGCCATTCCTGGCGCGCGCGCCTTTGCCGTCGAAGAGGAAAAAGAAATTTTCCGGGTCGGGATAATCGGCGTTCCAGCCGAGAAAATAAATCTGCGCCGCGCCGGTAAGCAACTTTTCCTGAAAACGGTTGAAGTCGGAAGAACGCACGATGAGCTGGATGTCGATCTTGGCGAACTGGCGCGTGAGCCAGTCGAGCCGCGCCTTCTCGCCCATGCCGCCCGAGGTGGTATCGAGATAGAGGATCAGCGGCTCGCCCGTCTTCGCATCGCGGCCGTTCGGCCAGCCGGCCTCGGCGAGCAGTTTTTTCGCCTCCCCGACCGAACGCCGCCGCGGCTGGCCATCCTGCCAGGTGTAGACGACCGGATTGATTCCGGCCTCGCCTTCGATATAGCCGAAAATCCCCGGCGGCAGCGGGCCCATCGAGGCAATACCGCGGCCGTTCATGAAAATGGAAATGAATTCCTCCTGGTCGACGGCGATCGAAAGCGCCTGCCGCAATTTACGCGCACGCGCTTCGTTGGCCGTGCCCTGCGCGCCAACCGTCGAATCGAGCATGTTGAAGCCCATGTAGAAAATCGACGTGCGCACGCTGGTCAGCAGGTGGATACCACGCGCACGCATTTCGTCGGAAAGGCCGACATCGCCGTCGATGGAAACCTTGACCGCCTGATCGAAACTGTCGGAAGCAATGCCGGAAGCGTCGTACCATCCCTGCAGAAATTTGTTCCAGTACGGAATCGACTCTTTCTCGCGCGTGAATACCGCCTTGTCGATGGACGGAACCGGCTTGCCGCAATCGTCGAGCAATCCTTTCGCGCGATCTTCGGCCTCGCCTTCGCAGGGGTAGGTCTCGCCATGGAAATTGGGATTGCGCGCGAGCACCATGCGCCGGTTGGGATCGTTCTCGGTCAGCATGTAGGGGCCGGTACCGACGGGATACCAGTCGAGCGTCAGATTTTTTTCCGCCATTCCCGGCTGGCTGTAAAAACGGTCGACCTCACGCGGCACCGGCGCGAAAAAATACATCGCCTGCCAGTAGAGAAATTGTGGATATTTTCCGCGCACGTGGATGCGATAGCGGTAACGGTCGATCTTTTCGACGCCTTCGAGCGGAAAACGGTCCAGATCGAGCCAGGAGCCCCGCTCGCCCGGCGACGGCAATTCCTGTGCCGCCCGTTTTAGTGTCTCCGCCAGGGTCTTGAGTCCGGGCAGGCGTTCGCTCATCGTGGCGAAAATCGGCGAATGCAGGCGCGGATGCGCCAGCCGCTTGATCTGGTAGATATAGTCGTCGGCAATCAGTTCGCGCGTGCCGGTCTCGGCAAAATCGGCGATGCGGTCGATGTCTTTCAGTCTCTCGCGGTCGAGGTCGGCGTAATGCGGACGCCCGTCCGCCGCCGTGGCAAAGGCCGGATGCGGCGCGTAAAAAATACCCGGTTTGATGTGGAATTCGTAAACGCTTTCGGCAATCGCGTCCGCGGGCGCATCGGCAGGCAATTCCCTGCCCGCCGCGTCGAAATAACGCGGTTCCGGAACGCTTTCGACGCTGGCCGGAATCAGCGTATACGGACGCTTCAGGTAATGGTACTGGAGCGGCGATTCATAAATGTTCCCCAGGAGAACCGCCTCGTCCTCGGTATAGGACTGCACCGGATCGAGGTGTTTGGGCCGGTCGATGAAAGCGGTATAAAGGATATTCTTTCCGCTTTCCGACTCGGAATAGGGATCGTTCCATGGGTGATCGTTCCATGGATGCTCCGTGCCCGCGCCGCAGGCGGCAAGCATCGCGATGCAAAAAGGGAGAGCGAGACGAAAAACGCGCATAAAGCACGAAAAACCAGGAAAACAAGGAGGAAGAAAAGGCAAAACTACCCGAATCGGAGCAAAAACCGTCCCAAACCGGCACGATCCCGTTGCGAACAACGACACAATAACAGCGACAAGCACGGCGCAGCGACGGGAATCCGTTATAATGCCCCCCAAAATTTATACGAGCAAGGAGAAAACATGGGATTTCTCGCGGAAAAACGCATCCTCATCACCGGCCTTCTGTCCAAGCATTCAATTGCCTACGGCATCGCCAAGGCATGCCACCGCGAAGGCGCGCAACTGGCGTTTACCTTTCAGAACGAGCGCTTCGAGGAACGGGTGCGCAAATTCGCGCAGGAATTCAACACACCGCTGGTTTTCCCCTGCGATGTCGCCGACGATGCGCAAATCGACGGGCTGTTCGCCGAACTCGGCAACCGCTGGGAAGGACTCGACGGTCTGGTGCATTCGGTCGCCTATGCGCCGAATGAAGCGCTCGACGGCGATTTCCTGGACGGTCTGACGCGCGAAGCTTTCCGCATCGCGCACGACATTTCTTCCTACAGTTACCCGGCACTGGCAAAGGCGGCCCGGCCGATGCTCCTGAAGGGCAATCATCCGGCGCTTCTCTGCCTCTCCTATCTCGGAGCCGAGCGCACGATGCCCAACTACAACGTGATGGGGCTGGCCAAGGCCAGTCTCGAAGCGGCAACCCGCTATCTCGCCGTGACGCTCGGCCCGCAGGGAATACGCGCCAACTCCATTTCCGCCGGTCCGATCAAAACGCTGGCCGCTTCCGGCATCGGAAATTTTTCGCGCCTGCTTGCCTATAACGCCCACCATGCTCCCCTGCGCCGCAACGTGACGATTGAGGAAGTCGGCAACACCGCCGCTTTCATGCTCTCGGATCTGGCCAGCGGCATCACCGGCGAAATCGTCTATGTCGACGGCGGCTTCAATTCGACCGCCCTGGGCAATGCGGAGCCGATGAAGAACGGAAATTGAACAGCGGTATCGGCACGCTCCTGCACCGCGCATAGATCCAAAAAACAACGCCGGCCAGCTTTTGCTGACCGGCGTTTTTCATTTCTCTATGTTTTTATAAATTAAAACAAAAAATTCACCGACGTAACCAGCTACAGATAAGAAACATAATTCTGCAAATATAGAAAACTTCCTTCCGGCACCGGAACGAAATCCGCCGCGTCCGGGTTATTCCGCACTCTTTTCCTGTAGCTCTTTCGGATGGATTTCGATCTTGTAGCGCTGCCGCAGGGTTTCGATATAGGCCAGAACTTCCTGCTGCGACGCATTTTCGGTATAGCCTTTTTGCAGGAGTTTGAGCATTCCGTCGTTGCTCTGTTCCGGCTGCGTGACCTTCATGATCTTGAACAGCGCATAGCCGCCGTTGTTCGGATAGTCGACGCCGACATAGGCCGGCAGGTGCTGCACATTGGTCTTGAATATCGCCTGCAAAGCCGCCTGCGGCACCTGCTTGCCCTGAAGCCGCGACAGGGTCTTGACCAGGGCCCAATCGAGCTTGTCTTCGCCCTTCTGCACTTGCGCCAGTTTTTCCTCTCCGGCCTTCCGCGCCAGGGCCGCCGCTTCCTGGGCACGCAGGCGCGCCTCGATATCGGCCCGAACGCTATCCAAAGGCTTGAGCGATGCCGGCGTATGTTGCAGCACGCGCGCCGCCGCAAACGCCTTCGGCAAAATTTCCACCGCCTTCGTATTGAGCTTGCCTTGTAACGCATTGCTGGAGAAGAGCTCGGAACGCAATTGTTCGTTGGCGAACGGCCCCTGCTGTGCCAGCGACTGCGGATCCGCGTTCCTGGAAATCGGCTGCGGCCATTGCTGAACCGTCAGGTTGAAACGTTTGGCCACCGGCTCCAGGCTATCGGGCTGTTCATAGACCATATTCTGGAAATCCTCGACGCTTTCCGCATACAGACGCTCGGCGGCCTGCCGCTTCAATTCGGCTTCGATGCGCGGACGCACTTCGTCGAGCGGCAACTGTTTGCCGGGATTGATTCCGGTCATCTGGATGACATGGAATCCGGCATCGGTTTCGACAACCGGCGAAATTTCGCCTTCCTTCAACTGGAACAGCGCATTCTCGAACGGTCCCGCTTCCTTGCCGAGAAAACCGAGATCACCGCCCTTGGCGGCGGACGCCGTATCCTGGGAATATTGTTTCGCCAGATCGGCGAATGCCGACGGATCCTTCGCCGCCTGCGCGCGGACATCTTCCGCCTTCTTCCGCGCCTCTTCCTTGGCCTTGGCATCCATGCCCGCGGTACCGATCATGATATGGCTGGCACGGCGCGTTTCCGGCACGGAATAGACATCCTTGTGCTTCTCGTACCAATCCTTGATCGCCTCTTCCTTGATTTCCATCTTCGGAAGAAGGCTGTCGACCGAAAGTACGACATATTCCGCCTTGATCTCTTCCGGAACCTCGAAAGCCTTGCGATGCTCGTCATAATATCTCTGCACCGCGCCTTCGGGCAGTTTGACCGCTTCGCTGAATTGTTCCGGCAACAGACGGATCTCCGCCACCTGACGCTCTTCCGCCTGGATTTTCGCCATCATCCCCGCTGCGGCGGAAGAGACGATCGACGTATCGCTGACCAGTTGCAGCAGCATCTGGATCGTTATGCTTTCGCGCAATTGCCGCTCGAACTCCGGAATCGACAGATTCTGGGTACGCAACACCTGCTCGTAGCGTTCGACGGAAAATTTTCCGTCTTCCGACTGAAATGCGGGAATCTGCATGACCGACTGCCGCAACATTCCATCGTCAACCCATATGTGCCGTTTCGCCGCTTCCATCAGCAATACCCGCTGATTGATCAGCCCCTCCAGATGCATGACGCGGCCATCCGGCGTATCGATCTCTTCGCGGCGGAAATTCGCACCCAGCGTTCTTTGTGCATTCTGAATGTAGTCCGCCCACGATTTCTGAAATTCCTGATGGGTGATTTTGCTGTCTCCCACCGTGGCAACCGCAACATTGCGGCCAAAATTCTGGAAATAGGCATCGACCCCAAAAAAAGCAAACGGCAGGAAGATCATCGCGAGAAAAACCTGAACCAGTCTGCGATTGTTGCGAATGAACTCAAGCATGGCGGCAACTATTCAAAGAGGATTGGAAACGAACAAAACTGCGGACGAGGCGCGGACAAATGAATGGCCACAGAGAAACGAAAAATCGACGAAAAACCAAGAACCGGCGAACGGCTCAACAATAAAAAAGGCGAACCAGCGTTCACCCTCTTTCCCGGTTTTTGCAACGTATATCGCCTCGTGGCACGCATCCGTTCATATCGAGGGAACGAGGCATAGATACACCAGAGTCATCAACCGACGTGCCTGTTTCATATGAAACGCCAGCATAAAAATCTATCCCTGCAGAGCGGCGCAAGATAACAGAAGACGCCCGAAAAGAAAAGCGCGGCGGGGTAACCCGTGGGAATAAATAATACATTCAGTTTAAACAATTCCATGTCCCTCTAAGAAACCATATCGTCCGAAGGGGCGATTCGATGCGAATTAAATCGGACTTTCCCGGTAAAACCATTATCAATGCCGCGTTGAAATATAAATACATATTATCGCGGAACCCAGAACCGAGATGTTCAACAATTACCCTGAAAACTGGAGCGTCCGGTACAGGGATCTGAACTATGTCGACATCGATCCGACCGTACAGCACTGCCAGATTTCCATACGCCCCATCATCTGGTCGGAAAACTTACTCGCCCAGGCACGCGATTTTTGGGAAGAAGCCAACTCATACGGACTCAAATACGGCTGGGCGCAGTCCTGTTACGACGGCAACGGTGTTGCGGGAATGCTGACGCTGGCGCGCTCGGAGGAAGATCTGTCGGACGTGGAACTGTATTGCAAGAACCTGGCGATGATCTGGCTCACCCAGAGCGTACACCTGAATATGTCGAGGCTGCTGACGAGTAAACTATTGCCCCAGAAAACCGAGGTTTACCTGTCCGACCGGGAACGCAGCATTCTGCACTGGACGGCGCAGGGGAAAACCTCGTCCGAAATATCGGAGATTCTCAACATCTCCGAACGGACGGTTAATTTCCATATCACCAATGCCAGTTTCAAGCTGGGCACGAACAATAAAACCGCCGCAACTATTCAAGCAGCATTGCTCGGGCTACTGTAGTCGCAAAAACTCTTCCGGAAAATGGTGACGCACCGCTGCCTTTCACGAAAGCGGAGGCTCATGAAGGTCTCCCCGGATTTTCACCCGCACACGATTCCGGAAGCCTTCCCGATATCTCTTATTTTCACAATTCCCTTGCCCCGCGTACAAACACTCACGCGAATTCCATTGCAAGACGGTAAGCTTCGCGCAGAGCGGAGGTAAGGTTCGTTCCGGCGGGGTTGGCACGGTTTCCCGTGCCAACCGCGGCCCCCATGACCGAATACCTGACATTCAAGGCATCCAGCGCATCCATCGGCGCCGGGCGTGCTTCCTGGCCCGCCGCCAGAATGACGGTACGCGCCGGCAGGTGTTCCTGTCGCCCCCGCGCGCGATCGAAAATCACGACCGCATCCGGAGTCACCTCGAGCACATCGATCCGGTTACGCATCACGACGCCTGCCTGTTTCAGTGATTGCAGCACCGCCCACCGCGTCGTTCCGCCCACACGATGGGCGAATTGCCTGCCGGAATGCTGCAGGAGTGTAATTTCCGGTCTCGCGGCGTCATCTACATCGTCATACGGATCCGGGTAATAGTAGTAATCCGCGCTGTTGCCGGCCGAATACGCCGCAAAAGAATGCCGGTCGATTCTGTAACGCTCATCGTTCCGTTTGATCAGATATTTGGCGATATCGCAGGCCACGCCGCCACCGCCGATCACCACCGCCGGAAAAGCCACCGGACATTCTCTTTCGAGAACGTCGATGTAATTGAGCACATGCGGTCTCTTTATTCCCGGAATCGACTCCAGTTGCCGCGGGATACCACCCTGAGCCAGCACAACGTGATCCCACGCTTCCGACCGGGCGATGGCCGAGTCGAACCGACAGCCGAGCCGGATCTCGACTCCTTCATGACACAACGCCGCAGCGTAATATCGAATCGTCTCGGAAAGAACCTCTTTGTCCGGGATGCGCGCCGCCAGACGCAGTTGTCCTCCCAGAATGCTTTCCTGTTCATATAACGTTACGCGCGCGCCGCGCCGCGCAAAAAACAAGGCAGCGCCCATTCCCGCAATACCGCCCCCCACCACGGCCACCCGCAATGGTTCGGGAAACAGACTGGAAAGCGGCCTGGAAAATGGCGGATATTGGCTTTCCTGTGGAAGAGCGCAATCGGGATTGACGCTGCACCCTACCGCCTGCCCGAGAAAAGCATAATCGAGGCAACTCTGATTGCACGCGATACAAGTATTTATGCGATCAAATGCGTTGGTCCGCCCTTTGCTGACCAATGCCGGATCCGCAAGAAAAGGACGCCCCATCCAGAAAACGTCGGCATACCCATCGATCAGCAGCTTTTCTCCAGCCCGCAGATCATTGATGCGACCACCCAATCCGATTTTCAGTATGGGAAACCGGTTACGAACATTCCGCGCGGCATTGATGAACGCGGACAGCGGTATGGTCGTGGCGATTGTCGGAATCTCCGATTCATGCCATCCAACACCGATGTTCAGAAGATCGATACCGAAAGGCATGATCTTCCCGATCAGCGCCATCGATTCTTCCTGTGTTAGCCCGTCCTCGATCAAATCCATGCATGGGATGCGGAAGATGAGCGGGTAATCGGGGCCGACCCGGTCGCGCACCGCCGACGCGACTTCGACCGCCAGGCGCATGCGGTTGTCGAAACTGCCGCCCCATTGATCGCTGCGTTTATTGCAGGCAGGCGTCAAAAACTGGTGAACCAGAAACCCTTGCGAAAATACCAGTTCGATCGCATCGTAACCGGAACGCATCGCACGTCCGGCACAATCGGTAAAGGACGCTATCGTGTCGCCGATCTCCTCATCCGTCAGAACATGGGTGGCAAACAGATTGGACGGCAGACGCTCTCCGGAAGACGAAACCAGCCCGTTATGCAGAATCTGCAACGCGATTCGTCCTTTCTCATGATGTACCGCGTCGGTAATCCTGCGGTGCAGCGAAATTTGCGCGTCACATTCGAGCGCAAAGGAATTCGGGGAAATTTTGCTGATTCTGTCCAGCGCGCAGCCGGCGGTCAGAATCAGCCCCACCTCCTCTTTCGCTCGAATAGCATAAAAATTCGCCATCCGCTCATATTGATCCGGAAAATTATCCAGATTCATTGGAACGGAACTCATGAGCACGCGATTGGGCAGCACAAGCCGATTCAAGGTAATCGGCGAATAGATATGCCGCAACAATGGAGCCTCCGGAATTTCGAGGATATCCGGCACCCGTTCAGACACTCGACATTCCATCAATGACGAGCGGGCCGCCCGCAATGCGAGCAACCGTTTTCAAACGACACACCAGTTTCAACTTCCCTCCCTGTCATTTCATCCGCGAGCAACTTTTCTCTCCCGAAGACTTCCAAAATTGATTCCGCCGCATTCACAAAAAATCGAAAAACATATTCCACAAACTTGTTCCACCAGAAATCTGATTCAATCGGATTTATCCGGGTACGCGATGCGGCGGATGAACTACCGAATGGAGCACTCTGCCGCAAACGGCAGGGTTCTCACATTGTCGAAAAGATCAAAAGCTCCTCCACCCTCCTCCTTTAACCAGCTCAATGCCACATCCGTTTTTTTCGATTTCATCGGAACAGTTCGCGGCAATTCCGGGAATCGGTATTTTTGCTGTTCGATAATTATTTCCGTGATTTTCCATCCCGTTTGCAGTAACGATTTTTTTCCAGTCATGGCACCGGCAATATGAAAAGCCATTCATGGGTCATTGAGCCCCGCCAACCGGACAATCGATCCAGCAGGCAAAAAGGGGAGTTCCATCGACCACCACGGGAGGTCCTGCCCGATGGCTCTGAAATCCCTCCTTGCGCAACAAACGTTCGATGCCGACGGGCGATACGGTAATCAGCCGTTTTGCTCCGTGTGCCGCGGCGCAGGTGATCGACTCCCGGAGCAATTCCACGGCAAGCGGAGACGAAAACTGTCCTAATGCCGACGTTTTCTCGCAGTCGAAATCCGTCGCCGCGAAGCGCGAAAGCTCCCAGACATCAGGAGAACAAGGCGGTGGCAATCCATTGAGCAATTGCGGGAACACTTCTCCCAACAGATAAGGGCGGACCGTGGGAAGCAAGCGAGCGCAACCGGAAATCTGATCGCCGCGGTCCCGCGCTATGACATAAACCGTATCGGGACGATCATACTGATCCAACTCCTCCTCTTCATTGGTTTTCAATTGCCAGCCCAACTGCTTTATGAAAACCCGGTAACGATAGCGCGCAACCTTGGAAAGCAGATCCTGAGTAAACTCTTCTGAGACTCCAGAAGTAACCTGCATGCATTCAGCCCCCGTACAATGCCAGAGGACATTAGACAGCACCCGGGAAATCCACGTAACTGTCAAAGTTGACAGGTTTACGATAAAAAACGGTCTCCCGTGATTTTTCCACTCTTCCGATAACGATTGAAAAAATAAGCCAGCAATACGCATTTCAACAAAGCGCGCATTGTCATCAAACCAGGAAAAGCCAGGGATATCGAAAAATACCGATCCGGGCGAAACAGTCATTTAAGGGGATAAATACCCCATCAAAAACCCATCAAAAGCTCGCTATTTATATTTCTTCGTAATATCATTAACAACCCTGTATATGGTTGAACAGGCCGGACACCCCCTCCCGAATCCGGTTTTACCCATGATGATACTTTCAGATGATGGTTACGTCCGCCTGACACGAGACGATCTATTGGGCGCCCCATTGATCCATATGATGTCGCAAATAGACGAGGACAATCCGGATTGTCCGAAGGAAGGGAGCCGTGCGCCGACCATTTCCGGGTATACCGAGTGGATCAGCACCACTACCCCGGCGCTGACGGTGGGATGGGACTGGGTACGCAGGCAGGAACACAGCCGCCCGCGGTATCTCAGACTGAACGCTCCGCGCAGCAACATCATGCTGATCGACGACGAGCGATATGACCTCGGGCCCGATGAAACGAATACCCTGCTGGAATCGATAATCGACGCGATCCCCTGGGAAAAGCAGGTCGACAAGAGTATTTCGATCAGACAGGCATAGCCGCCGGACTCGGACATTGCACCCGACTGTACGTCCGGTTATGCGTCCGATTGTATTTCCGCGGTATGCGAACCTCAGCCCACCCAGCGGCGGGCATTGCGGAAGATACGCAACCAGGGGGAAGCATCTTCTTCGGGATCCCAGTGCGGCGGACGCCAGGACATCTGCACGGCACGGAAAATACGCTCCGGATGCGGCATCATGATGGTGAAGCGACCGTTGGCGGTAGTCACCCCGGTAATACCCTGCGGCGAACCGTTCGGGTTGAAAGGGTACGTCGCCTGCGTGTTGCCGCCGTGATCGATGTAACGCATCGCCACGGCCACCTGCTCGATATCGCCGGCAGCGCCGAAATCGGCGCGTCCTTCGCCGTGCGAAACGACAACCGGAATCCGGCAGCCGCTCATGCCTGAGAAAAAGAGCGACGGCGATTC
>JAVBTC010000160.1:0-16853 GCA_031556405.1 Rhodocyclaceae bacterium | reverse complement strand
ACAGGAACGAAATACTGCGCCCGACGCTGCCGATGTACTTGAGCGTGCGATGCTGATTACTGCACTGGTGGCGCAGCAATTCGATTCCATCGCTCAACTTTTTATTTCGATCCAGAATATGTCCTGCGACGATTCGGCAATAAAAATACTGGCCGAACTGGGAGGCAACTTATCCGCATGTGCCTGTGAAAACGCAAAGTCTGCACATGAAAAAATAATTGAATGTCAGCAGAAAAATAATTAATGTTGTCTCAAAGCAGAGATATATTTTTTATTCTTCGCTATTCCTATGATTATTTCCTTAACGTCGTCTGGATATGCACGGCCTTCGATTTCTTTCATAACCACTTTGCAAAATTGAAATAGATGAGGTTCACTTTCCAGAATTTTTTCTGGAGAAAATTTTAGATCTGTACTCCAAATTTTCTCAATAGCAATAGAAATTTCTTTATTCGATAATATCAAATCTTGAGATAAAGGCGCATAAACTCTGTTATCAATAATTTCGTCCACAAGCTCACGACGCCAGATTATTCCGATCTGAGCTTCAAATTCAGATGTTTTTCCTAGCCGTCCAGAGTAGATACCATGGAATACAGTATGTGGTCCGGGATAATGGTATGTATTGTTACCGATAGTAATTGAATTTCCTCGATGATAGAAAATGGCTGGCGCTCCTGACATGCCCTCCCGAGATGCACAATCGACCAAGAATTGTTTTTGGCCTTGCCAATTTAAATGTGGCGCTGAAGCAACAGTTTCTCTTTTCCAAATTGGTTGTCCGTAGAGATCTGTTATGCCTTTTGGGTATCCAAGAATGAAAATTTCATCGCTTGCAAACAAATCATTTTGAAGTTTATTTTGAAGCTTACTTTCCACCTCTTGAATACATAAAATTTTTGGAATACTAGGTGAATTAGATGGTAGTTCAGGTTCTAATGCTTTAACCAACATTTCTTTTAATAAATCACAAATATTTAAATTGTCTAGTCCAGCAATTGGTGTTTGTGAACTATCCAGTTGATCAGGATCGATTGGGATGGCTGCAATATCTACCTTGGGCCATGTTTGTGGGTGAATTAAATATAAACTACTTTTGGAATTTTCAAGTGGTATGTAATATGGTGTGCGAAAAAAACTTTTCACTTCTTCAACGTAGAATGGAATGTTTACTTCTACATTATTTGGAATGGCCGATTTACTGTCGCTTAGTGGCCTCATGGTCATTGGATTTCGTCCCGAGAGGTTATGCCATGCAGTAACGATATATGCTTTTTCGTGTCGCCGATAGAGAATACCAGTTCCAATTGCAAGGGCGGTGTCATTGAAGCGCATGTAAAGTGGGACAACAGTATTGTAGGGGTTCATAAAATTATCCTCGATTTTTCGTGTTCTGATCTAGGGTAGTAGCACTGCCAATATATCAATTTTGGTTATTTGATCGTAAGCTTTCCGTCAAGTAGACACGCAATTGCTTTGCCCTACCTCCTGATCTCATTCCCGGAAAATCCCCCCCAACCCCTCCCGCTGACCCCACCACAATGGGCGCATGACTCCCATTACCGGCAGCGACATCCAACAGATGGTCGATCATTGGCTGAGAACGCCGACGAACGGCTACCTCGGTTCCGGCTACGGCCAGGACGCGAAATCCCTCTTGCAGCGCCCGCAAAGCGACGGCGCCCCGGACGCCTTCTTAAATAAACTGCGCACCGACGTCCCCGTGCTTCAGGCGTTGCCCGTCGGCGCCGTCAATCTCTACCGTGTGTCTACCGCCCCGGATCGTCTCGATCTCGTCATCGAAGTCGCCGGACGCGCCATCACGGTGCCGGGAGACTGAGATGCTGACGAAAGCGGATTTCCAGCGGGCGATCACGGACAGCATTGCTCGTTACCCGGCGATTGCGCCGCTGCACCGGGCGGGCGACCCGCGCATCGCGCAACATCTCGACGCCATGGCGGCGATGCTGGCGCTCTTTTCCGCGCAACTGGAAACTTCCCTGTCCGAACCCTTCGAGAAGGCCCGCGATTCGACGGTGCTGGCGGACGCGGCGATGCGCGGCATCGTGCGCAAGGCCAGCCCGGCGCGGGTGCGGATAAGGGCGGCGAACGGCGGCAATGAACCGTACCGCATCGATTCGGGCCGCACGCTGATCGACGCGGCGGGCCTGCCGTACCGCATCGAAACCTCCGCTACCGTTCCCGCAGAAGGGGAAACCACGTTCGAAGCGGTACAACTGCGTACCGCCACGATCCGCCACAGCGTCCACCGCAGCGAACCGTTTTACAGCATCGAAATCCCCCTGGCCGACGATGGCGCCTTTCTCTGTGGAATCGCCGTCGCCGATGCCGAGGGCGAATTCACCTACCGCGAACGCTATGTAAATACCGCCCCCGACGAGCGCGTCTATCACGTCGAAGCCGACGACCGGCAGCGGGTTTTTGTCAGGTTCGGTTATCAGAACGTTGTCGGCGTGCAGCCTGCCGACGGCGCGGAAATCCTGCTGTCCGTCTCCTACACCGCCGGGGCCGCACAACCGGCATTCGGCAGTCCGTTTGCTTTCGAGTACCTCGGCGCTCCGCAGGAAGCGGCCTTGACCCTGACCCTGGATGCGCTGCTCGTTTCCGGCCAGAACCCGCCGCCGATGTCGGTATTGCGAGACCTGGCACGCTACCCCTCGGTCTACGACCACAACGCGGTTTTTCTCGGGGAATTCGATTTTCTGGTGCGGCGGCATTTCCCGTCGCTACGCTTTCTTTCGGTGTGGAACGAATCGGCGGAAGAACGGGCGCGCGGTGCCAGCCTGGACAACATCAATACGCTGTTCATCGCGTGTCTGTCGGAAACCGGCAATGAACGGGTGTTACGGGAATCCGATCCCGAGGCCGCGCATCCGGCGCTGATCGGCGAAAACGACCTGACCGACACCCAGCGCGCGATCCGCCGCGCCATCCTGGAAGCCGACGACAGCTACAAGGTACGGTTTTATCCGCCGGTACGTTCTGAAGTGGTTATCGCTATCCGCACTACCGTGGCAACTTCCTACGTTGCCGCCGACGTGGAAAACCAGATAGCGGCGGCGATCCTTTCCGAATACGGCGAAGAAGCCGCCGCATCCCGCCGTGGCCGTACCCAGCCGCGCTACAAACGCCTCTACGCGCTGCTGTGCCGGCAGGTTGCGGCGATTGCCGACATCGACGAATCGGATCTGACGGTCTCCATCGCCGAACCGGAGGGTACTGCCGCACGGCCCGAACTGTGGCGTTTCGTCTCGAAGGAATCGCTTTCGGTCAAGGTGAAAACCGCCAATATCGTCACGCCTTCCTGGGGCGGATAATGGGATTCGATTTTGCCGACGCGCAATTGCCGCGACTCCTGCCGCTCGACGCGAGTTTTACCGAGAACGACATCGAGGCGGATTTGAAATGCCTCTTCATCGATCTCTTCCGGACGCATCTGGCGGCGAAGGCGTTCGACGCAAACGTGTTGGGCGCGGCGCACCTCGGTTCGTTCGATCTGGTGCGCCGCGCGGTGAACGCGGACGGACTGGTGCTGCTGCAAGGCGACCGGGAAGAATCGGCAACCCGCTACCTCTATCGCGCCTGGAAATCCGGCGATGGGCAAGGGCGGGGATTGCATTTTCTGCGTACCTACCTTCAATTGCTGTTTCCCAATTCGTGCGAAGTGGAACAGCTTTGGCACAGCAAGGCGCAGCCGTACCCGACGGCGCTGACGACCTTGCAGCCGAGTTTGCGCTGGTGGCTGCATCAAGTGGGTGAGCCGGGCCTGAAACTCGACGGGAGTTGGGGGCTGGGGCGGCGCATCGCCGGAGCCGGAGAAGAACGCCGGAACCGGAAACCCGATTCCAGCGGGTTTTATCTCACCAGCCGCATTCTCATTTCGCTCGACTTCGAGGCGGCAACGCATTCCATCGCCAGCCTGATGCACATCCTGCGCTCGATCCTGCCGGCGCGGCTGCTGCCCGATTTCCGTTTCTGGCTGCGCCTCTTTATCGACGTGCCGATTTCCTTTTCCGGAACGGTGGCGATGAAGAAGCGCATCGTTCTTTCCTATCCCTGGTGCGGCCGCGTCATCACCAGCAATCCCGCGCGGCGCTGGCAACTGGGATACAGCGGGGCGTTCGTGAAACTGCCGCAGCCGTTCGGCAGTTTCCGGGTCGGGGAACGGCGCGGCAGAAAGGTGGAATGGTGGCTGACTTCCTGCCGCATCGTCGGGCGCCAGCAGGGAAAAATCCGGGGCGAGGCCCGCGTCTGGCGGGTGGAGACGCTGCCGCCGACCCCGGCCCCCGCTTATCGCGTTCCCGATCCCCCGCAAAAACTCTTCCGCCGCGTGCGCCGCCTCGACGGTTCCTGGACGCTGGGCGGGGTGCCGCGCCTCGGTCATTTCCGTCTCGACGGTCGCCGTCTTCGCGGTCGGAAAATGGCCCGATTCCCGCCGTTCGGCACCTTCAAAATTATTACTCACCGCCCCCCCGAGGTCTTATCGCCTCCGCCGGCCCGCCTGACACTCTCCGGGCGCTGGAAGCTTGGCGGCCCGAAAGCCCCGGTATTTACCCTAGAAACGATCAAGTAGGAGTCATCATGCCTGAAGCCGTTACTTTCGATGGATTCCGCCAACGCCTCGCGGCGCACCTGGCGGGCGTCTCCACCCTGGCCCCGATTGCCTATATGGCCTATGGCGATGGCGGGCACGATCCCGACAATAAGCCGAAACCCGCCGCGAGCAATGCTTCCGGTCTCTATCGGGAATTTCTTCGAAAGCCCCTTGCCGCCATCGTGCAGGACGACCCTTTTTCCGTGACGGGACAGGGAATCATCGATGCGGATGAAATCCCCAACGGCGTGCTGTCCGAGGCCGCGCTGATCGACGCGGACGGCCATTACATCGGGTGGAAGACGTTCCCGCCCAAATACACCGAAGGCCAGGAAAGTTATGCCGCCTCTTTGAAATTGCGTTTTTGATCACAGGAGAACCCATGACCCTGCCGCATGAGCACATCAACCCGATTCCGGAAACCGAACCCGACGCGGTGCCGGAGTTGTGGAATACGCGTTACCTTGAGATCGACGCCAATTTCCGTGCCCTCGACGATGCCGTCACGGCATTGGACGAAAACGTATCCTCTATCGATACCGCCGTCCGGTCGGCGCTGGCGGACATCGGGAAGCGGGTCGATGAAATCGATTTTTACAGTCCCGCCGCGCTGAATCAGGCCGTGCACTTAAGCTGGCTGTACGGGCAGAACCGCATGGCGCTGGAACTCTTCACTCCGGATTGGAGCCTGCGCGACATCGGTGCCATTGCCGTGACCAGTGCCGTGGCCGGAGACGATTCGCTCGACGTGGCCGACACCTCGGGCGTTGCCGTGGGCGAGGAATATGTCCTGTGGGAAGGTGAAAAACGCGAAACGGTGCGCGTGATCCGCGTACTTACCGCGCACCGCATCCGCATCGCCGGCACGCTCGACCATCATTACGTCGACGGGGCGCGGCTGGCGCGATGCGACTGGGCCATTTCGGAGCGCGAAGCGCGGGCCGAAGACGGGGGCCTTTATTTCAGCCGTCCGATCCACCTGGGCGATTCCGCCACCGCGAACCTCGTCGTGGTGCGCCGGCAGGCGGGCGCGGTGCAGTTGCGTCTGTGGTTCCGCGACGCGGCGCACCCGGAGTGGACGGAATGCACGCAAATCGGCGTCTCCGCCATGGGGGTCGATGAAGCGGGGTTTTCGGACGGCATCTATGTCGTTCCGGCGGTGGGCGAACACCGGCTGAAACTGCAAGCGGCGGGCGGTGCATTGAACCTGCGCCACATTGCCGCCGTCACCGGAAAATCCGATTCACTGGCGGGTTATGGCATCCGGGACGCCTATACGAAACGGGAAGTGGACGAGATTTTTGCGGCGGTGCCGCGTACCGTCGTCGTGGCGACGCCGAGTGTTTCGGGGCCGGCGAGCATGACGCCGAATACCGATTTCAGTCTGACCGTTTCGTCCGCTTCCCTGATTGCGGGCGGCGTCATTGCCCGGTTCGAACTGGCCGCGCCGGACGGTGCATTGCTCGAAAAAACCGCCGCTTCAGGCAGCGCGATGTTTTCCGGGTTGCGCATCGGGGGCGCCGAGGGGGAAACGCGACGGTTTTTGTGTGTCGCCATCGACAACGCCGGCAACCGTTCCGATACCGCCCGGTACGACATCATGGTCACGAACAACAGCGCGCCCAGTCTGGCCGGATTCGAACACAGCATTCCTTCTGTAGTCATGCAGGGTTCGGCGCTCTCCGTCGCATTTTGGGGGGCCACGGACGCGGATGGAGACACGATTTCCTACGCCGTCGATCCGGGCGCGAGTGGAATCATCTTTTCGAAAACGAGCGGGATTGCGGGGCACGAAACCGTCACCATGACCGCGCCCGGTTCCGTGATTCCCTCGACGCCGCTCACCCTGACGGTTTTCGCCATCGACGACAAGGGCGCCAAAACGGCGCGGACACTTTCAATCACGCTTACCGGCGTCAATACCTGGGAATTTTTCTCTGCCGGAATCCATTCGTTCGTGCCGCCGGTGGCCGGAGTTTACGAAATCACCGTGGTTGGCGGTGGGGGTGGAGGCGGCGGAGGTGGCGGTTCCTATTTCGGCAATACGACCGGGGGCTGGCAACTGCAATACGCCGGTGGGTATGGCGGGGGTGGCGGTGCAGGGCGGCATGCCACCCAATCGGTGACGCTGGCGGCAGCGCAGCCGGTTTCCGTGACCGTCGGCACGGGCGGTACGGGCGGGCACGGCGGTTCCACCGGATACGGCGTTGCGACCAGTGCCGGAGCGGTCGGCGTTGCCGGCGGCGCCAGCTCGTTCGGCGTTCATGTTTCCGCGCTCGGCGGCGGCTATGGCGGCAGCGGTGGCGGAGGATACGGCGGCGCTTCCACACCCGCCGGCGCACCCGGCGGACGCGAAGGCAGTTTTACGACGCCGGTGGCCGGCGAAAACCTGTACTCCCTGCCGAACATCACGCCGCCCAGCTACAAGGGTCAGGGCGGGGGTGGCGGCAATACCGCCGGGCCGGGCAGCGCGGGCGCGTCCGGGTTCGTCAGGATCGTTTATCGCGGAGGATTGGCATGAGTGACATCGTAATCAGGGAACAGGAACACATCGGGCGCTGGGCGTTGATCGATGCCGAGACGGGAAGCGCCTGCGAATTCACCTCAGCAAACCCGGAGGGGCGGTTTCATTCGTCCTTTCGCTGGATACCGGCACCGCCGCGCGCCGGTATCGGATGGATCGAAACCAGGGACGAGAGCGGCGCCGGAACGGGAAAACTCGTGCCTCCCTCTATCGATAGCATCCGGGCACAGTTGCTCACGGAAGTGTCGGATATGCGGCGCCGGGTGGAAGGAGGCGGAATCGTGCTCCCCAGCGGCGCCGTGATATTGACCGGACTGGACGACCAGAACCGCGTCTCCGCCGCGCTTACCAGCATGGAGCGTTTCAATATTTCCGCCATCGATTTCAAGGCGGCAAGCGGCTGGGTAAAGCTCACCGTCGCCGAATTGAGCGGAATCGGCGCGGCGATTGCCGCACACGTGCAAAACTGTTTCTCGGCGGAACGGGCGCACCATGAAGCGATTGCGGCGCAAACCGACCTCGATGCGCTGGCCGGTTACGACACTTCCCACGGCTGGCCCGGAAACGAAGCGCGGGAGGGAACGCAGAACGGGGAGGAATCCGCATGAGGCGCTGGCTGTGGAATCTGCTGCTGGCGCTGGATCAGGGAATGAACGTGCTGCTGGCGCCGCTGCTCAACGCGGCGTTGCAGCCGGCGGCGCGATTCGGCGACCCGGACGAGACGCTGTCTTCCGTCTTCGGTAAAAACGTCGCCTCGGGAGAATGCCGGTTATGCCGCTGGCTGTGCCGGCTGCTCGACCGGATCGACCCCGGCCATTGCGAAAAAAGCATCGAGCACGACGAAGGCGGGCGCAGCCGGTAGGCGCTTCCCGCGCTTCGTCTTGCGTAGCGAACGACCTTGAATCTAGTTTGGTTTGCAAAGAGCGAATCACCGGCTGCCTGAACAGGCCTTATTTTCTCTCCGACTCCGATAAGCTGGTGTCGTCGGTGATTTCTTCTTCGATCTGACTAGGCAGGATTTTTTGACAGTAACCTTCATCACTCCCGCATTCGCGCGTTGTCATGGTATTTCCGTTCCCGTCTAGAATTGCAAGTTTTTCCGGTAGCCGTACCGAATACCGCACCGGACTCCAAAACATACGAACCATGGGCCATCGTCTGATTTGCGGAGAGAACCCCGGATATTCTTTTCTCAGTTCGCCGAGATTTGCATATTTATCTCCATAGACATAGAGAATCGCATTTTGAATAAAATGGTCTGCATTTATAACGTCGTTAGTACCGGAAGAGCACATATGCCCTACGCAGCGTATCGGCTTGATGCTGACACACCTGCCGAGTATCAACGTTTTTTCGACGACGATCTCAGTACCTGGTTGTAGTGCCCACAATTTGTTGTCCTCTATCGGACATGTGCCCAATTCTCCGCCACTATCCGGAACTACATAGACTAGTGAGTTGGCTGATTTGAGGAAGTGGTGAACGCGGGTGTCCATCTCATCTGTTGGGAGCATGCCTTCGAGGGCCAGCAAGCACCAACCGATTGCCACGAGGATGACAAGGACTATGAGGCCACGCAACATGTGATTTGTGTAATGGAGTGGCGATCTAAAACCTAACATTGGATGATGTTCCTGGTATATTCGTGCCAGAAGTTAAGTTAACTTTCGGCACCTGAAAGGCTAGAGACCTCGCCTGAAATCCGCGCCTGCAAAGCGAACTCGCCGGACGGAATGTTGCCAAGAGCCATGTGGGGCCGATTCTCATTGTAATCCCGTCGCCAGTGCCCAATGATTTTTGGGCATGGTTTGCCGGCTGTGCCACTGGCTGTGCCGGCTGCTCGACCGGATCGACTCCGGCCATTGCGATAAAAGCATCGAGCACGACGAAGGCGGGCGCAGCCGGTAGGCGCTTCCCGCGCTTCGTCTTGCGCGGCGGAAATTTTTGCGGCATTGTGCCGCCATAATTTGAATATCCGCTAGGGGTGTTTTCATGACGCAAACCATGACCGCCGCGCTGACCGCCTACACCGACCAGGGCAACAATCCGCCGCTCGATATCGAAACCCCGCGCGCCCACCAGCGCGCCCGCGCCGGACAGTCCTCGGCGGCTGCCGTGATCGAGAACACCACGCTGCGCACCAACCTCTTCCGGCACAACTGCGCCTTTGGAAATACGCTGCTCGCGCTCAGGATGCGCAACTGCGACGTCGACCGGTTCGATCTCGCCCGCTTCATCGTTTCTACCGACATTCTCATGGACGAGGTACGGGGCGGCTATATCAACGCCGTGGACGTCGATATCGGCGGCGACCTGACGATCCGCGATTCCTCGCTCATGGGCCAGTATGAAGGGCACGCCTTCCGCGCCTGCATCAATATCCCCGTCCATACCCTGATCGAGCGCACCCGCTTCGGCGCGTATCCGCTGATCACCGATCTCACCAACTGGCAAGACCCGCACCTCGACCCCGACCGGAATCTTCCCATCAAAAGCAGAAGCATCACCGTGCGCGATTCCTCGGTGCCGTACTTCAAGGCGCCCTGGGTGCACACGAAACACCTCAGAATCGAACGCTGCCGCGACATCGTCGAACTCGATCTTTCTCATGCCCGCGTCGATCTGCTGGAAATCGTCGATACCCGCATCCTCGGCACCCTGGATCTCTCCAAGGCCAAGATCGGGCGGCTGCGCCTCGTCGATACGCACATCGGCGCAACATTCGATCTCTCGCAGACCATCCTCGGCGTTCCCCTGCCGGAAGTGCTGCAAAGTACCTGGAGCCTGTTGAAACAGGAAGGCAGCAACGTGCGTTTGCCGACGCCTTGAGGCGGAATCGTCTCAGGTTTCGTGCTCGCCGCCGGCATCGACGGTCATTCGAGCATACGCCAGCATCCGTTTCCGTTCCCGCTCGTTCATGTGGTCAATTGCCAACATCAGTTCCGCGACGATATCGTCGCGGCAATAAAAATACTCGACCGGCAAAGACAGGATTGAAGCGATTTTTTCGGCAAGTTCGAACGGCGGCGTATGGGTGCCGCGTTCATAGCGGCTGATACGCGTGCTGCTGGTGGCTTCGTCCAGTCCCAGCATGACCCCAAGCTGTTCCTGCGAGATACCGGCAATCTGCCGGGCGGCACGCAGACGGCGGCCAAACAGCGACATGGCGGGTTTCTGGTTTCCGTGGCTGGAGAAAGATGGCATCCAGCGATAATCGTAGGATTCGCACGCCGAATTACGACGGATAACGTCGGAAAAACGGAGCGTTTTTCCGTTTTCATATTGCTCAAATAACGAAGAATTTGAGGCGAGACGGGAAAGCCTCCTTCCCTAAAAGGAAATTAATGAAACCGTCAAGCTGTCAAAGTTGACAGGTGACAATAACCATTTTTATCCCTATCCTCCGAAAAAATTCCGGATTCAATTCCGTTCGGTTTTTTTCATTCCGTCCGCGTGCACCGCCCCGGCCCCATCAGAGAAAACGAAGGGCGATAAAAAGCGTACAAGGCGGACGTTTTCATGCTGCGTAGAACAAGATTGCCCGCCTGGCGCGGGTGACAGCGGAGGGAGTTTTGCATCATGAGTGCCAATCGGACATTGACGGCTTCCGGCCCGGCGATTCCTGCCGGCCCGGAATTTGTGGCGGTAAGGCTGGAAGGCATCGAAAGCATCGACGACCTGTACTCGTATGACTTGGTAATCAAGACCGAAGATCAAAGCAGTCTTGCGCCCGGCGTCGCGGCGAATCTGGCGCTGAACGAGAGTATCGGTAAGGAAGTCTGCATCGTCGTGGAAGCTGCCGATCCGGGGGGCGGAAAACGCGAAATCTCAGGAATATGTATATCGGCTAGATTCCTCAGAGAAGAAGGCCGTCATGCGTTTTACCAATTGACCGTCCGCCCCTGGCTTTATCTCGCCACGCTCACCAGCGACCATCGGGCGTTTCAGAACCAGTCCGTTTCGGAAATTACCGATGTCATTTTAGGAAAATATGACTATCCGGTAGAAAAGCGATTGACTCAGGTTTACCCGAAGCGTGATTACCAGAACCAGTACGGTGAAACCGACCTCGAATATTTACAGCGCATATGGCAAGAGTGGGGAATTTCGTTTTTTTTCGAGCACTCCGGTGGGAAACACCGCTTGATTCTGACCGATTCGATGGCGGGATACAAACCCAATCCCCTGGACGGCTACGACAGCATCCGCTTTCACCGCGAAGGCGAGAATATTCAGGAAGAATATATCGACGCCCTGGCCGTCACACAAAACCTGGTGTCCGGAAAGTTTTCGACGACGCAATTCGATTATACGCGGCCCCGCGCGAACCTCGGGGTCAGCAAGAGCGACCCGAGAGACACCGCGCACAACGATTTCGAAATCTACCAGTGGCGCGCGCAGGCCGGTAGCTCGGACTACTCTCAGCCACGCGCCGGCGTCTTCGGTGCGAATGAACCCGTTACTGAAGGGGACAAGGTTGCGCTGTTGCGCATGCAGTCCCTCCGAAGCCCAGGTCATAGAGCCAAAGGCGGGGGAAATCTTCGTGCCCTGTGCGCAGGACATACCTTCACCCTGACGGATCACCCGTCGGAAGCCGCCAATGCCGAATACGTGACGCTGTGGGCGAAACTGCGGATCGAGGAAGTGGCGCAGGAAACGCAGGCAGGCACCGGGAAAAAGGGAAACACTGCCAGCGCGGGCAGTACCGCCCTGCGCGAGCAGCAATGGCAGGTTCGCGTCGATTTTGAGGTGCACCCGGTCAAGGGCGAAACCTACCGTCCGGCACTGACGCGCCAAAAACCCGTGGTCGGCGGCGTCGAGTCGGCCATCGTCGTCGGACCTCCGGGAAATGACATATGCACGGATGAATTTGGGCGGATCAAGGTCCAGTTCCATTGGGATCGATATGGGGAAAATGACCAGAATTCGTCATTATGGGTGCGCGTTGCGGGGGATTGGTCGGGAAGCCAATTAGGCGGAATTTTCCTTCCCCGGATTGGGCAGGAAGTGCTTATCGCATACGAAAACGGCGATCCAGACCTCCCCGTCTGTGTGGGGCGTGTATTTAATCAGAATAACATGCCTCCGTGGCAGTTGCCCAGCCAGCAAGCCTTATCCGGTTTCAGGAGCCGCGAACTGGTGCAGGGCGGCGGCAATAACGCCTCGGGCAAGAGCAACCATCTCATTTTCGACGACACCGCCGGAAAGATTCAAACCACTCTCAAAAGTGACTATCTCACCTCTCAACTGAGCCTTGGCTACATCACCCGGATCGAGGACAACACCGGACGGAAGGACGGGCGCGGCGAAGGCGCGGAACTGATTACGGACGGACATCTGGTGAGTCGCGGCGCTTCCGGCATGTACCTGACCACGGAACCCCGGATCAATGCCGAAGGGCCGATGAAGAGCATGGACGAGACCGTCCAGCGTTTGACTCAGGCCCGCAGCCAGCATGAAACGCTGGCCGAAGTCGCCAAAACGTTTGAGGCCCAGGACGGCGGCGATCAGGCCGACGTGGCCAAGGCCCTTAAAACGGCGAACGACGAAATCAAGGGCAAGGGGGAAGCGGATGAAAAATCCGGAAAATTCCCCGAACTCGATACCCCGCATATGGTGCTCTCCAGTTCTCAGGGACTTCATGCCACCAGCGCGCGCACGACGCATCTTGCGGCGGGCGATCACATCGCCCTGACCAGCGGTGAGAATATCAGCCTGTCGGTCGGTAAAAGATTGCTCGCCAGCGTTACCGACGGCATCCGGATGTTCACGCGGCAGGCCGGAATGAAGCTCATCGCCGCCTCCGACGACATCGACGGTAAGGCGCTCAAGGGGTGTATCAACCTTTTCGCAAAATTCACCATCAAGGAAGAATCGAACCGCATCGAACTGACCGCCAAGGAAGCCATTGTTTTGAACGGCGGCGGCAGTACCCTGACACTGGACAAAAGCGGCATCGTCGGACGCACCGGCGGCGACTGGGTCGAATATGCGGCTTCTCATCTGCTGACCGGGCCGGACGCGGGCGACGCGGGCTTGCCGGGGTCGGCGGACATCGGCGACGGGCAACTGGAACTGCTGCGCCGCTACGCCAATACCCAGGGCCACCGTAGCGCCCCGTACAAGGTCGTCGATTGCCTGGGCAAAACCGTCTCCGGCACGCTCAACGGCATCGGGCAATCGTTCGCTTCCGGGCTGGCGCCGGGGCCGGCAAAAGCGTTTTTCCAGAAAGACCCGCGCAGTCCGGGCACCAATGGCAGCTTGGCCGGGGTAACCCTGCCGTGGCCGCTGCGGACGCCGGAAGCCGTGGCGGGGGTTGGCACCTTCGGCGCGGTGCTGACGCGCGCGGCGGACGACCTGCTCCCGGCGTCGGTAAAAAATGCGCTGGAAAATGGTGAAAAGTTGAACGGCGATATTCTCTCCACCTTTCCCGCCGCGTCCGCTTTGCCGGAACTGCCGAATCTGACCGGCCTTCCCGGTATTCCTCCCCTGCTGCCGCAAAACCTTCCCGGCGGACTGCCCGGTCTCGACGCGCTGCCGAATCTTTCCGGGGCCTTGTCCGAGGCGGTTTCCAATCTGACCAATGGTGCCATGGGCGTGCTGCCGGAATCGCTCACGCAGACCGCGACACAGGGTATGGCGCTGACGAACGCTGCCATGAATATCAAGGCAATGGCATCCAACCCCATGAGCGCGGGGATGGGCGTCGTGCAAGGGGTGGCACAAAAGGCCGCTTCCGCCGCGTTGCAGGGGATCGCGCCGAAGACAGCCGGCACCCTGCCACCGTTGTCCACGCCGCCGTTCGTGTGACGTGCGCCGCTATCACATTTTTTAAGCGCGCCTTTCTCCCTTTTTCCTTCTGTAACGTCCCACCAATTCCAGGATTTCCAGGAGTTTTTCCATTATGTCCTTTGCCGCTTCCGATACCGCCGATACCGTTTCCAATACCAGTAACGAAGACGAAGCCGTTCCCATTGTTCCCCTTGCGCGCATGCCCGCCGTCGCGCCGCTCTTCAACATCGAAGCCTGGGATGTGATGCAGGCCGCGCATCTGACGGATAGATGGCTGCGGCAATTGAGCGGCGGGATGGGATTCGCGCAGGTTCAGGCGGCGGCGCCGGCTGCACCCGCGCTTGGAAACAGCATGGCGCTGGTCGATTGTGTTGCCGACCTGCTGGCGGTGTTGCGCCCTGACGCGGTGGAAGACGAATGGACGCGCTTTGCCATCAACCTGATTGGCCTATACCCCGGCGCCGAAGGCGATACGCGGATCAGCGTCCGCGTCACGCTGCATTACCTGCGCGACCGGCTGCTGGCGCAAAGCGAACTGACCGATGCGGCGCTGGCAACGCTTGGCGCGCACGTCAACAGCACGCACTACGGCGCCATCGACACGCTGGCCGACGAATTGCCCGGCATTGTTTCCGGGTTTCTTGCCGCTGCCGGAGCCTACGGCGGTCAACTGGCTGCCGGCCTTGCCGCCGCGCTTGCCGCGCCCGCAGGCCGCGTTCCGGCATTTTCCGGTGGGGCCTTGCCCTTTCATTACAGCGAGAAGGAAACCATCGCCGCGCCGTGGAACGACTTGTGGCGTTTGAGCCAGGGTGCGAACCGCGACGGGGAAAGCGCGGAAGGTGAGGAAGACGGCGGAGGCATCGATTCCGCCGCCGAACTGCGGCAACGCCTCTCCACCCTGGCCGGAACGATCCCCGGCAAAATCGCCGCACAGATGGGGCCGCTCTCCCGTTTCCTGAACGCTTTCAAAACCGCCGCTTCCGCCTGGCGCCAAAAACAGGATCGAGACGGAGTCGTCGCCAACATACCGCTTTCCGGCGGTGGCCGGGTCGTCCGCGACGACCAGGAAGGCACGCTCGGCGCACTGTCCGCGTTCTCTGCCGCGTTATCTGCCTGCAATCCCTGCAAGAACGGCACCGCGCCCTCCGGCACCGGCGGTTCCATCGGGTTTGCCCTGGGCGACGAAACCCTGTCGCACGTCGATTTCGTGTTGCCCGGCCCGGTGCCGTTTACGTGGGCGCGCACCTACAATTCCCGCCTTTCCGCTTACGACCATGGGCCGCTCGGGGCGCGCTGGATCAACGAGTGGACGGTGCGTATCGACTTAACCGACATGGGGTTGGTATACCATGCCGCCGACGGGCGCAGTATCCGCTGCCCGCACATTCCGCTGGGAGAGCGCCATGTCGACCCCGTCGAAGGGTTTACGCTGATTCCGGTCAATGACCGGGAACTGAACCTCGTGCGCGGCCCCTTCAACCCTCAGAAGTTCGGTCACGACGCGCCCTATCTCCAGATCTTCGAGCGGGTGCCGGCCCATGGACAGCATCCCGAGCATTACCGGCTGGCTGCCCTTGGACTCTCTTCCGGTTATAAAGTCGGTCTTCTCTATGACCGCCGCGCCGCCGACGGCACCGAAGTGCTTTCCAATCTGCTCGTCCGGCAGGGGGAGACGTTATTGCACCACCTCGCCACCCGCATCAACGACGACGGGCGCATCTGCCAGCTTCATCTGATGAAGAGCAAGGATGAACCACTGCGGCAACTGACCGATTACTTTTATTTTCCGCACCCGGACGGTTCCGGCGACCTCATCTTCGCCCAGGAAGAAAACGCCCACCACCGCTCCTATGATTACCGGCATCACCTGATGACGCGCTACGCCGACAAGACCGGGCGCAGCATGAACCTCGAATGGGATGGGGAAACGGCACAGGCGAAGGCAATCCGCGAATGGATGAGCGACGGTTCCTTCGACACCCGCCTCGAATGGGACAAACAACGCCGCGTTACCCGTGTCACCGACGCCCTGGGCGGCATCACCGAACACCATTACGACATCGACGGCTATACCTCCCGGATCGTCCATCCAGACAAGAAAGAAGAATGGTTTTTCCGCGATGCCCGGAAAAACCTGCTGCGCCACCAGCACGTTGACGGCAGCGTTGACGCCTACACCTGGGACGAGCGCGACAACCTGCGCTCGCACACCCGGCCCGATTTCAGTACCGTCTGGTTCGAATACGACGGCAAGAACAACCTCACCGGCATCCAGGAAGCGATGGGGGGCATCTGGCGGCGGGAATACGACGGCAAGGGCAATCTCACCGAACAGACCGACCCGCTCGGGCACAAGACCGAATACAGCTACAACGCCTTCAATCTGCCGATTGAAATCACCGACGCCAAGGGCGGCAAGAAACAAATGGCGTACACCCCGAGCGGGCTATTGCGCAGTGTCACCGACTGTTCCGGCAAAACCCGGCAATGGGATTACGATGATCGCGGGCGACTCATCAGTGCCACCAATGCGGCGGGTGCGACGACCAGCTATCTTTACGCCGGCATCGTCGAATTCGACGCCAAGGCCCTCGACCCGGACGCGGAACAACGGCGCATCGATCACGAACGGCAGAACGCCGGCCAACTGGAAAAGATCATCTACCCCGACGGCAGTAGCGAACGGTTTTTCCATGACGCCGAGGGGCATCTTTTGGAATACATCGACCCGGCCAACAAAAAGACCGAGTGGCGTTATTCCTATGCCGGGTTACTGCAAACGCGGCGCAATGCCTTGGGCCACACGCTTGCCTACCATTGGGACAGCAGCGGGCGGCTGGTCGGCATCGTCAACGAGAACGGCAGCGAGGCAAGTTTCCGCTACGATCCGGTGGGCCGGGTGCTGGAAGAGACCGGTTTTGA
>JAVBTC010000082.1:0-60375 GCA_031556405.1 Rhodocyclaceae bacterium | reverse complement strand
AGGAATTTCATGGCCGGCCAGCCCTCCGTCGCCGCCGCGATCGCCGCCTATGTACAGGCGGTCAAGGACGGCAGTTTTCCCGCCGCGGAACATTATTATTGAGCCATCCGATCGAACCCATGCGTATCGTTACCCGCATTTCCGAACTCCGTACGGCGCTCTCCGGGGCGTCGCCGCACACCTCGTGCGCACTCGTGCCAACGATGGGCAATCTGCACGCGGGGCATATCAGCCTGATGCGCCAGGCGCGAGAACATCTCGCGGGCTCTGGCGCCTCCCGTGGAGCCGTGGTGGCAAGCATCTTCGTCAACCGCCTGCAATTCGGTCCGAGTGAGGACTTCGACCGTTATCCGCGCACTTTCGAGCGCGACTGCGCCGCGCTCGAAGCCAATGGCGTCGATATCGTGTTCGCGCCGGAAGAATCGGAACTGTATCCGGAACCGCAGGAGTATTACGTCGATCCGCCGCCGGTACAGCATATGCTCGAGGGCGAATTCCGCCCTGGCCATTTCCGTGGCGTGGCGACGGTGGTCCTGAAACTTTTCAATATCGTGCAGCCGCAGACCGCGTTTTTCGGCAAAAAGGACTATCAGCAGTTGCTGGTGATCCGTAACATGACCCGGCAACTGGCGCTGCCGATTGCCATCGTCGCGGGCGATACGGTGCGCGGCGACGACGGGCTGGCGCTATCTTCACGCAACAATTACCTTTCGCCCGCCGAACGCGCCGAGGCGCCGCGGCTCTATCGCCAGTTATGTGCACTGCGTGAGGCGGTTCTGGATTACCGCCGCTCCGGGAAAACGTTGACGGCGGCGGACTGCGTCCGGCTCGAAAATGATGCGGTTGCCGAACTCGATACGCACGGCTGGAAAACCGATTACATTTCGATCCGCCGGAAAAACGATCTGCAACCGCCGCTGGCGCTGGAAGGCGATCGGGGAACCAACGATCTGGTTATACTGGCGGCGAGCCGTTTGGGGGCGACCCGGCTGATCGACAACATTGAACTTTAAACTGTGCAAAAGCTCATAACGCAGGCATTGACAGGGGCGGATTTGCCGCTACAATGCCCTTCCCCAACACCATTTCCATGGGTGAGGCGATGCAAAGAACGATGCTGAAGTCCAAGCTGCACCGTGTGACGGCAACCCACGCCGACCTGCATTATGAAGGTTCCTGCGCGATCGACGAGGATCTGCTCGAGGCGGCGGATATCCGCGAGTACGAGCAGATCGAGATCTGGAATGTCAATAACGGCGAGCGCTTTACCACCTACGCGATCCGTGCCGAGCGCGCTTCCGGCGTCATTTCCGTCAACGGTTCCGCCGCGCGCCGCGCCGCGCCGGGCGATCTCCTGATCATCGCCTCCTTCGCCAATTACACCGAAGTCGAACTGGCCCGGCACGAGCCGGCACTGATTTACGTCGATTCACAAAACCGCATCGTCCGGCAAGGACACAAAATTCCGGTACAGCTTGCCTCGCGCGCCTAAGCAGTAGTCCTTAACCTTCCCGTTCTCGTTTTTCCATCCCTTCCAGCGGCTCCGCACGGAAAAATGGCGCGCTCCCGTCGCGTGCCGGATCAGAAAATTCCAAATTCGTTCGAATGATTCGTGGCTGTAATCAGCTACGGTAGTGGAGTATTTTTCCTTTTGATTTGGAAAATGCTCCTGTCCATGTCACTCGCGCACGTGACCGTTCCCGAGCACGATCCATTTCTGGCTTGTCAGCCCCTCCAGTCCGACCGGGCCACGGGCGTGGATTTTGTCGGTGGAAATTCCGATCTCCGCGCCGAGACCGTATTCGAAGCCGTCGGCAAACCGCGTCGAGGCATTGACCATGACCGAGGCCGAATCGACCTCGCGCAGGAAACGCAGCGCGGCGTCGTAATTCTCGGTGACGATTGCATCGGTGTGGTGCGAAGAATAGGCATTGATATGCTCAATTGCCTCGTCGAGGCCGGAAACGACCTTGATCGACAGAATCGGCGCCAGATACTCGGTACGGAAATCCTCTTCGCTGGCCGGGACGATTTCGGGCAGAATTTCCCGGGTGACCTCGCAGCCGCGCAATTCCACGCCCTTGGCCGTCAGCATCGCGGCGACCGGCGGCAGCAGATCGGCGGCGCACTCCTGCGCCACGAGCAGCGATTCGGCGGTATTGCAGGTGCCGTAGCGTTGCGTCTTGGCGTTTTCCACGATCCGCAGCGCCTTGTCCCGATCGGCGCCGGCATCGAGATAGACATGGCAATTGCCGTCGAGATGCTGGATCATCGGTACCCGGGCTTCGGCCAGAAGCCGCGCGATCAGTCCCTTGCCGCCGCGCGGAACGATCACGTCGACGTAGTCGCGCATCGTGATCAGGTGGCCGACGGCGGCGCGGTCGATGGTTTCGATCACCTGCACCGCGTCGTCGGGCAGGCCGGCGGCGGCCAGTCCCTTGCGCACCAACGCGGCAATCGCGCGATTGCTGCGGATCGCTTCCGAACCGCCGCGCAGAATCGCCGCATTGCCCGATTTCAGACACAGTGCCGCCGCATCCGCCGTCACATTCGGCCGCGCTTCATAAATGATGCCGACCACCCCGAGCGGCACGCGCATTTTCCCGACCTGGATTCCCGAGGGGCGGAATTTCATCTCGCTGATTTCCCCTACCGGATCGGGCAGTGCCGCGACTTGAAGCAGCCCCTCTGCCATCGTGGCGACACCCTTCTCGGTGAGCGTCAGGCGGTCGAGCAGCGCCGGTTCGAGGCCGGCCTCGCGTGCCGCGGCGAGGTCTTCCCGGTTGGCGGCGATCAGCAGCGCGGCCTCACGTCTCAGGGCGGCGGCAATCGCTTCCAGCGCGCCATTGCGCGCGTTGGTGTCGCTGCGGGCAAGTTCCCGGGCCGCGGTTCGCGCACGGCGGCCGATATCTTCTATATAATTGCGCAAGTCCATGATGGAAAAAACCAATCGAGAAAAACCCCAGCGAATTTCCGGGCAAAAAAGAAATAAAGCACTATTATAGAAGCGAGACAAGAGGAGTTGAGGAGTTGAATGGAACCAATAACAAAAATCAGGTTCTCAGTTACGTGAAGAGATAGGACTCAGCGGGAGTTGGAAATGAAGAAGTTGATTGTGCCGAACGAAGTCAAAGTATGTGCTACGTGTTCTTTCTGGGACGGTGCCCGCAAGGTCGATGACGAATTTGGCGTCGTCGTCGTTTCGGAACACGGCGCGGGAGAATGTCTGGTGCAGGAGATCGAGTGCCAGGCGTTCGAGGGAACGCACCGCTACCATGCCTGCGCATGGGAAGAATTGGCAGTCGATGGCGACCGGGAGAGCCGGAGCGAAGGGGAGCAGTTGTTGAGCGCCTGATACGGCGCGAACGTATTGTTCCCGGGCGTTTTCAGGCGCTCAGGCTTAATCCCAGACGCAGTACCTCATTCCAGAAATCGCCGGGGAGCAGTCCTTTCACGATTCTGTCGATATGCCCGGCGCGGACGAGCGCTGACCGCGCGGTCTGAGTTCTGATCCTTTGCATGGCCCGCTTCATTCCCGCCTGACGCGCACCCCAGACGCGTGCTTCGCGCAGGAGTATTTCCTGCGAACGTCCCTGTTCCTGGCCAAGTTTGATTTGCAGCAGCGCTCGCACTTCCTCGGTGACTGCCCATAATACGAGCGGCGGCGCCTCCCCTTCCTGCCGTAATCCCTCGAGTGTACGCGCCAGCCGCGCCGCGTCGCCGGCAAGCAAAGCCTCGCGCAATGCGTCGAGATCGTAGCGGGCGACATTGAGCACGGCGCTTTTGATGTCTTCCAGCGTCAGTTTCCCCTGTGGGTAAAGGAGCGCCAGTTTTTGCAGTTCCTGGTGCGCGGCGAGCAGGTTGCCTTCGACGCGCTCGCAGAGAAACGCCAGTGCGTCGGCTTCCGCGCTCTGTTCGTTCGCCGCCATGCGTCCGGCGATCCACGCGGGCAGTTGCGCCAGCGTCGGAGCGGTCAGCTTGACGATGGCGCCGGCGCTGCCGAGCGCGGTGAGCCATGCCGCCTTTTCGCTTTTCCAGTCCAACTGCGGCAAGGTGACGAGCAGCAGAGTGTCGTCGAGACTGCGCTGGCCGCGCTGACAATAGGCTTGCAGCGCGGTAGCGCCGTCGCGCCCGGGTTTGCCGGTCGGGATCGTGAGATCGACCATTTTTTTGCCGCCGAACAGCGAAAGATTCCCGGAAGCAAGTGCCAGTTGTCCCCAGTCGAAACCGGTGAGCGCGGTCAGAGTCTCGCGCTCGTCGAATCCGGCCTTGCGCGCATGGGCGCGGATCGCATCGGCGGCTTCGAGCACGAGCAGGGGTTCGTCGCCGTACAGGACGTAAACCGGCAACAGTTGCTGGGCCAGATGTGCGCGAAGATCCTTGCCTGATATTTGCATGGGGTGTTGCGCTTATCGCGCTTCCTGGGGGGCAGGCAGGGGCGTCTCCGCTGCGTCGTCTGCAGTTTCCGCTTCTCCGGCGGGGCGGGGCGTGGCCGAAAGGCGGCGCAGAAGCTGCTGCCCGAGTTCCTGTTGCAGGTCGTTCCACAGCAACGCTTCTTCCTGCCCTTTGGCGAGCACGTAGGAATCGTCGTAAGTCATGTCCCGGATCAGTTCGATCGTGCTGGCCGGCACCAGTTCGCGGCCCTTGGCGTCGACGATGCGGTAGGCGTAGCGCAGGCGCAGGCGGACTTCGCGGGCACGGCCGCTGGTGTCGATCGAGAGGATGATGCGGTCGCGGTTGTCGAGCAACTGGATCAGCGTCGCATCCGCTTCGAGCGGCGAATCGATCAGTTTCGTGTTCGCCGAGGAGGCGAGCATCTGTTTCAGTTGCACTCCTACCTCGGCGCCTGCCGGCAGAGCCAGGTACAGCGTGCGGTAGGGCAGGGAATAATCGCCGCGCAAATGGAAGCCGCAGGCGGAGAACAGCGCCGGAAACAGCAGCGCAGCGGTGAGAAGCAGAATTCCGGATTTTGCGCGCATCGTCTTAGACCACCAGGTTTACCAGCCGCCCGGGCACGACGACGATTTTTTTCGGCGCCGCGCCGTTCAGGTACTTCTGCGCCGCCTCGCATGCCAGCGCCGCTGCCTCGATTTCCGCTTTGCCCGCGCTTGCGGGGACGGTGAGGTTGCCGCGCAGTTTGCCGTTGATCTGCAATACCAGTTCCACTTCGTCCTGCACCAGCGCCGCCGCGTCGGCACTTGGGAACGGCTGCTGTCCGGCATCCATGCCGGGCTTGAGTTCGGCGTACAGTGCGTGGCAGATATGCGGCACGATCGGGTACAGCAACAGCGTTACCGCTTCCAGCGTTTCCTGGCGCAGGCGCTGCGCCATCGCGCCCCCTTCCTCTCCCACCTCCGGCAGTCTGGCGCAGGCGTTGAGCAGTTCCATCACCGCCGCGATCGCGGTGTTGAATTGTTTACGCCGGCCGTAATCGTCGCCGACCTTGGCGATGGTCTGGTGCAACTGGCGGCGGAAATCCTTGAGCGGAGCGGCGAGGTTATCCTTGCTCGTGGTCGGTGCGGCCAGTCCCCTGCCGGCGTGTTCGAAGACGAATTTCCACAGCCGCTTGAGGAAACGGAAGGCGCCTTCGACGCCGGCATCCGACCATTCCAGCGACTGGTCCGGCGGCGACGCGAACATGATGAACAGGCGCGCGGTGTCGGCGCCGTAGCGGTCGATCAATGACTGCGGGTCGACGCCGTTGTTGCGCGATTTCGCCATTTTCTCGATGGCGCCGATCGTCACCGGCTTGCCGTCCGCCTTCAGCGCCGCGCCTACCGGACGGCCGCGGTCGTCGGTGGCGAGGTCGATCTCGTCGGGGTTGAACCACTGCTTTTTGCCGTCCGCCGCTTCGCGGTAAAAGGTCGGGGCGACGACCATTCCCTGCGTCAGCAGATTGGCGAACGGCTCGTCCAGCTTCGCCGCGCCGAACAGTCCGCAATCGCGCATCAGCTTGGTCCAGAAGCGCGCGTAAAGAAGGTGCAGAATCGCGTGTTCGATGCCGCCGATGTATTGGTCGATGCCGCCCTCGCACCAGTAGGCGACGCGCTCGTCGACCATCGCCCGGTCGTTGTCCGGGCAGCAATAGCGCAGGAAGTACCACGACGATTCAACGAACGTATCCATCGTGTCGGTTTCGCGTTTTGCCGCCGTGCCGCACTTCGGGCATGTCGTTTCGTAAAACTCCGGCATTTTCGCCAGCGGCGATCCGGCACCGGTAATTTCGACTTCTTCCGGCAGCCGTACCGGCAACTGGTCGTCCGGCACCGGCACGTCGCCGCACTGTTCGCAATGCACGATCGGAATCGGGCAGCCCCAGTAACGCTGGCGTGAGATACCCCAGTCGCGCAAGCGGAACTGCGTTTTTTCCTCACCCAGCCCCCTCGCGGCGAGGTCGGCGGCAATCGCCGTCACCGCCGTCCGGTAATCCATTCCATCGTATTTGCCGCTATTGGTGCAGGTGCCGTGTTCCTTGTCGGCATACCATTCCTGCCAGGCATCGGTGGAAAAAGGCTGGCCGCCGACGTCGATCACCTGTTTGATCGGCAGTCCATATTGGCGCGCGAAATGGAAATCGCGCTCGTCGTGTCCCGGTACCGCCATCACCGCGCCTTCGCCGTATCCCATCAGGACGTAGTTGCCGATCCAGACGGGAATCTTTTCCCCGGTGAGCGGATGCGTGACGGACATTCCGGTGTCGACGCCTTTCTTTTCCATCGTCGCCAGGTCGGCTTCGGCGACGCCGCCACGCTTGCATTCCTCGACAAATGCGGCGATTTTTTCATCGCGCGCCGCCGCCTTCGCGGCCAGCGGATGCTCGGCGGCGACGGCGCAGAAGGTGACGCCCATGATCGTGTCGGCGCGCGTCGTGAATACCCAGAGCTTGCCTTCTTCCCCCTCTTCTTTTTCCCCGCTTTCTCCCGCGAGGGTATAAGGGAAGGCAAAGCGCACGCCGGTGCTTTTGCCGATCCAGTTCTTCTGCATCAGCTTCACCTGCTCCGGCCAGCCGGGCAGATTGTCGAGGTCGGCGAGCAGTTCCTCGGCGTACGCGGTGATCTCCATGTAATACATCGCGATTTCGCGTTTTTCCACCAGCGCGCCGGAACGCCAGCCGCGGCCGTCGATCACCTGCTCGTTGGCGAGCACGGTCTGGTCGACCGGGTCCCAGTTCACCGCGCCCAGTTTTTTGTAGATCAGCCCCTTTTCGAACAGCCGCGTAAACAGCCATTGCTCCCAACGGTAATACTGCGGCGTGCAGGTTGCCAGTTCGCGTTCCCAGTCAATGGCGAATCCCAGGCGCTGCAATTGTCCACGCATGTAATCGATGTTGGCGTAGGTCCATTTGCCCGGCGCCACGTTGTTGGCGAGCGCGGCATTTTCCGCCGGCATTCCGAAGGCGTCCCAGCCCATCGGCTGCAGCACGTTACAGCCACGCATTTTGTGAAAACGCGAGAGCACGTCGCCGATCGTGTAGTTGCGCACGTGTCCCATGTGCAGCTTGCCGGAAGGGTAAGGCAGCATCGACAGGCAATAATATTTCGGACGCTTCGTTGCGCCGGTGAAATCCTCCACGGCGCGCGCGGCGCCGGTATCGCGCCAGTAATCCTGTGCGGCACGCTCGATCTGCGCCGGTTCGTATCGTTCTTGCATCATCGGTCGAAGTTTTCAGGAAAGTTGAAAAGGCTGAATCAGGCACATTCCAAATAAAAACAGAATTTTCTTCCTGTTGTGTAGGGATGTGCGCAAGAGAATTAAATATCAGAAATGGAAAGCAGAAAAAAATCCGCCTCGCCCCGGAGTTTCGAGGGATTATACGTGGGTTACGTTGCTTGCCGCCGTTGCCCGCTGTTGTCGATTCTTCCCGCCGACTCCAACTTCGCCCCCGATCCCGATGAGCAAAGTTTTCCCTGCCGCCCGGTTCATTCTCCTCGTTTTTGCCGTGTCGCTCGTCGCCTGCAGCGAACCGGCGCCGGAACGGCGCGAGTCTTTCGTTTTCGGCACCCGCGTGGAATTGCTCGTTGCCGAAGCCGATGCGAAGAAAGCGGATCTCGCGATGACGGCGGTTCTGGCCGATTTCGACCGGCTGCATCGTGCTTACCATGCCTGGGAACCGTCCGAATTGACCGCGCTCAACGCCGATCTCGCCGCCGGCAACGCGCACGAAGTGTCGCCCGAACTGGGGCTGCTGCTGCTCGATGCCGTGACATTGTCGAAGCAGAGCGGCGGTGGATTCGATCCCGGTATCGGCACGTTGGTGCGGCTGTGGGGATTTCAGTCCGATACCTTCCTCCCTGCCCTGCCCGACGAAAAGGCGTTGGAGCAATGGCGTCGGGCGCCGGCAGGAATCGCCGATCTCGTCGTCGACGGCCGCCGTGTGCAGAGCGCCAGACACAATCTCGCGTTCGATTTCGGCGGCTATCTCAAGGGTGTCGCGCTCGACCGCGCCGCAATGCAGTTCAAGGCGGCGGGGATCGATCACGCCTTGATCAATATCGGCGGCAACGTACTGGCGCTGGGCAATAAATACGGCACCCCCTGGCGTGTCGGCATCCAGCATCCGCGCCGGCCGGGGGCGCTGGCCGTGCTTGACCTGGGGGATGGCGAGGCGATCGGTACTTCGGGCGATTATCAGCGTTATTTCGAAATCGGCGGCAGGCGCTATAGCCACATTCTCAATCCACATACCGCAGCGCCGGCCATGCACACGCAGTCGCTGTCGATTCTCGTCACGCCGCGGGCGGCACCGGCGGCGGAGGTGGACACGCAAGCGGGCACGCAAGTGGGCACTCGTTCGGATGCGCTGTCAAAACCGCTGTTCATCGCCGGCTCGGAATGGCCGCTGCTGGCGCGGCGACTCGCGCCGCTCGGCGTGGCCGGCATCCTGCGCGTCGACGCCACGGGCAGGATCGAGGCGAACCCGGAAATGGCGCGGCGGATCACGCTGATCGATGAGGAAGAAAAGCTGCAGATCCTGGAAACGAAGGAGTGATCCGCGATGCCGTGCGGTTTGGCAGCGCCCGGTTTGCGCCGTTTTTCCTCCCCCCGGCGACCACAAAGTACTCTAAAATGCGCCGATGATCGGAATTCTTCTCATTACCCACGGGACTTTCGGCGAAAGCCTGATACAAAACGTCTGTCATGTGCAGAACAAGCGCCCGCCGCAGATCGCCCAGTTCGGTGTCGCTGCGCAGGACGATCCGCTCGATCTGCTGCCGCAGGCGCGCCTGTTGCTGAATGAAGTCGACGGCGGCGAAGGCGTGCTGGTCATGACCGACATATACGGCGCTTCACCCGCGAACCTGACACTCAAGCTGCTGCGGCCGGGACATGTCGAGGGCATCGCCGGTGTCAGTCTGCCGATGCTTCTACGCGCGCTGACTTACCGTGAAAAAGGTATGGAAACGATGATCACCAAGGCCATCAGCGGCGCACGCGATGGCGTCGTCAATATGTCGAAGGATGTCTGATGCTGCGCGAGGAAACGCAAATCGTAAACAAGCTCGGCCTGCATGCCCGTGCGTCGGCCAAGCTCACCCAACTTGCCACGCGCTATGAATGCGATGTGTGGATGGAAAAGGGGACGCGCCGGATCAACGCGAAAAGCATCATGGGCGTCATGATGCTGGCGGCGGGCAAAGGTTCGAACGTGGTGCTGGAAACCGACGGCGACGACGAGCGGGAAGCGATGGATGCGTTGTTGACGCTGATTTCCGACAAATTCGGAGAAGGCGAGTGAATCGGTTCTCCATGCTCTCCTCACTTTTTTAAGACCATGGTATGAGTTTCACACTGCACGGCACCGGAGTCTCTCCCGGCATCGCGATCGGTCAGGCGCACCTGATTTCGCACGCGACGCTGGAGGTCGCGCATCTGGTCATCGCGCCGCGCATGGTGGACAAAGAACTGGCGCGCTTCGACGCCGCGCTGGCGCGGGTGCGCGAAGAACTGGTGACGATGCGCGAAAGCGCCGAGCAGGCTTCGGCTGAATTCGGTGCCTTCGTCGATCTCTATTCGACGATTCTCGCCGATCCCGAACTGTGCGAAGTGCCGCGCCAGATCATCGCCGAGCGCCGCTGCAACGCCGAATGGGCGCTGGTGCAGCAGATGGAATACCTGGTCGGGCAATTCGAGCAGTTCGAAGATCCGTATCTGCGCGAGCGCAGTTACGACGTGCGCCAGGTGGTCGAGCGCATCGTCAAGGAACTTTCCGGCAAGACGGCGGGCCGCTCGCTGCGGCTGCCCAAGGGCGTGAAGGGAGAAAACCTGATCGTCGTCGCGCACGATCTCGCACCGACCGATCTCATCGCCTTCAAGGACCAGCGGTTCTGCGCCTTCGTCACCGATGTCGGCGGCTCCACTTCGCATACCGCCATCCTCGCCCGCAGCATGGCGCTGCCGGCGGTGCTGGCGCTCCACAATGCGCGCTCCCTGATCCGCGACAAGGAATTGCTGATCGTCGACGGACGGCGCGGCGTCGTCATCGTCAATCCCGACCCGCTCATCCTCGAGGAATACACGCTCAGAAAGAGTCAGATCGAACTGGAGCGCTCGAAACTCAAGAGGATCAAGAGTGCCCGGACGGAAACGCTCGACGGCGTCGATGTCGCGCTGCACGCCAATATCGAATTGCCCACCGATGTTCCCGCCGCGCTCGACGGCGGCGCCGAAGGCGTGGGGCTGTTCCGCACCGAGTTCCTTTTTCTCGGGCGCGGCGACATGCCTTCCGAGGACGAACAGTTCGAGGCGTACCGCAAGGTGGTCAAGGGCATGGAAGGCCGGCCCGTGACGATCCGCAGCTTCGACCTCGGCGCCGACAAGGATCTGAATCCCGAAGGTTCGTTGAGCGACCTGGGCAATCGCGTCAAAACCAATCCGGCGCTCGGCGTGCGCGCGATCCGCCTGTGCCTGGCCGAGCCGCAGATGTTCCTCGTTCAGTTGCGCGCGATCCTGCGCGCCTCGAAATACGGCAAGACGAAGCTGTTGATCCCAATGCTCGCGCACGAGCACGAGATCGAGGCGACGCTCGTGTTGCTGGAACGGGCGAAAGAAAGTCTGCGCCAGGAAAAAATCGGCTTCGACGAAAACCTCGAAGTCGGCGGCATGATCGAGATTCCCGCCGCCGCGCTGGCGATCGGCATCTTCCTGCGCCACCTGGATTTTCTCTCGATCGGCACCAACGACCTGATTCAGTACACGCTCGCCATCGACCGCAGCGACGAGCAGGTAGCCTCTCTTTATGACCCGATGCACCCGGCGGTGCTGATGCTGATTGCGCACACGCTGGTCAATGGCGAGAAAGCCGGCATTCCGGTTTCCATGTGCGGCGAACTGGCCGGCGACCTCCAGTTCACCCGGTTGTTTCTCGGCATGGGCCTGCGCAATTTCTCGATGCACCCGTCGCAGATCCTCGAAGTCAAGAGCCGTATCCTGGTCAGCAACGCCGCCGAACTCGCCGCGCCGGTACGCCGGATTCTGCGCCTCGAGGATTCGGCGAAAATCCGCGAACAGATCGAACGGCTCAACGCCTGAGGCCCTGGTCCGGAAAAATAATCCAAACTTGAAATTCACTACGGTAAATCCGAATCCGAATCCAAGCCCGAATCTGAATCCGGACCCTATTCCCGGATTTTGCCCATCCGGCGAGAAATCATGTCCCCAAATGCTGATTTACCTATCGAATCCGGCGGTATTCCATTAGCCGTACAGGACACCCTCACCGATCTGGTCGAGGCTGCAAAGAGCAGTTTTCAGGACGATCTCTCGAGTATCGTGCTGTTTGGCAGCGGTGCCGAAGGCCGCCTGCGGACGACATCCGATCTCAATCTGATGATCGTGCTCAAACAATTTCGCCGGGAGCGGGTTGACGATTTCCGTGAACCGATGCGGATGGCCCACGTTGCCATGAAAGCGGTGTCGATGTTCATCGTGGAATCGGAACTGGCAACGGCGGTCGATCTCTTTCCCGTCAAGTTCGGCGATATCGCCCGTCGGCATCGAGTGCTGTATGGCGAAATGCCTGCCGTGCTACGTGCCGTTTCGCCGGAAGCCAAGAAATGGCAGTTGCGTGAATTATTGATGAATCTCAGCCTGCGGCTGCGGCAAAGCTATGTGCTGACCAGCCTGCGGGAGGAGCAATTGGCGTCGGTCATTGCCCATACCGCCGGAGCACTGCGGACAGCGGCTTCCACCTTGCTTGAACTGGAGGGCCGGGAGGTCGACGTACCCAAGGCCGCACTTGAAACCGTTGCCGGTTCGCTCGATGGCGGGCCGTGGCTCGAGACGCTGGCGCGCATTTCGGAGGCCCGCGAAACGGGAAGTTTGTCGGCGGGTACGGCGGGAGCGACGCTTTTCCGGATCATGGAGATGATCGAAGCCATGCGGCGGCGCGTCGAGGGATCGGGGTCGGGCTGACATCATGAATCCCTTCGATCTACGTGGCCCGGGGTTTCTGCTCTTTTACTTTTTGCTTTCATGCGGGACCATGGCATTGCTGTGGTACGTGCAAAAGGTCTATGAGGAAAGAAATTCCGAAGGCGTGACGGCATTGGGATCCAGAATCGCGAGAGATCCCTATTTGCTGGCCTGCCTGCGGGGAGGGACCGGTGAATTGATTCTGGTTGCCTTGGTTGCCCTCCTTGAGCGTGGATTGCTCAAGGCCAAGGGCGACAAGCTCAAGGCTGACGGCGATGCCGCCGGGAAAGCGCGCCGTCCGCTGGACAAGGCAATCCTGGGGTTATACAAAAAATCCGGCGAAGGGCAGGCTGCGTTTGCCGACGCCATCGTGTTGTCCGAAGCCGGCAAGATTCATGAGGAACTATGCGGGATGCAGCTTGTGCCGAATGGTGGGGGAAAGCGGTTTCGCATTTTCAGCGGCGGTGTCGCGGTCGGCTTTCTATGGTTTGTCGCGTTCAGGAAAATCGGCATCGCGCTGGAGCGCGGTCATCACAACATCGGGTTCCTGATCATGATGGTCCTCTGCATACCGCTGGTCGTGATGATAATGAGCGCCGAGCGTACCCACACCACCCGCACCCGCCTCGGCGAGCGCGTGTTCAGCGGGGTGTGTGGGCGGTTCGCCGGGCTGGGCCGCCGTTCCTCATCGCTGCGGTTCAATGGGCAGACCGGCGAAATCGCATTTTATGCAGCAGCCTTCGGTCTCGCCGGCCTGCCGCCGGCAATCGCGTCCGTCATCGAGCCGCTTGATCTTGCCCCTCCCGCACCGCCACCATCGAGCGTTGGCGGAGCGCAGGGTGGCGGAGGTTCTTGCGGCAGCACATCGTGTGGCTCGTCCTGCGGAGGCGGCTGCGGTGGTTGTGGGTGACGACAGGCGATGATTCGCAACGGCTGGTTTCGCGGCCGCAAGACGAGTGGCTTCACGCTCCAGTGGCATCTCACCAATGCCTGCCCGTATCGGTGCAGCCACTGTTATGACCGTCTCGATCGCCGGGAACTTGATCTCGTGCAAGCTCTCGCGGTGGTGGAAGACTTTCGCCATTTCTGCTGTAGGCACCGGGTAACGCCGCATGTCTGCCTGAGCGGAGGCGACCCCTTTCAATACCCGCATTTCTGGGCGCTTTACACCGCCATCGCCGATGCCGGGATGCGCATTTCGATCCTCGGCAATCCCATTCCGGCGGCGCTGATCGAACGGCTCGTGGCGATAAAACCGCCCGATTATTATCAGGTGAGCCTCGAAGGGTTCGAGGAACACAACGACTCGATTCGCGGCAAGGGGCATTTCAGGCGGGTCACGCGATTTCTGGAAGATGCCCGTCCGCTGCGGTTGCGAACGCATGTGATGCTGACACTCACGCAAGCCAACCTGTCGCAGGTCGTCGCGCTGGGCGAATTCCTGCGCGGCCAGACGCCCTGTTTTACTTTCAACCGCCTCTCTCAGGTCGGTAACGGCGCTGCACTGGCACTGCCGGATAAAGAGCACTACGTACGTTTCTTGCAATCTTACCGGGAGGCTGCGCGCCGCAATCCCATCCTGCGGCTCAAGGACAATCTGTTCTGCCTTGTGCCGTCAGACGGATCGAGCTGCAATTCGAGCCGCAGCGAACGGCCCGGAATGCGCGGTTGCACCGGACATGGTTGCGGCGCCGCTTTCAATTTCGTCGCCCTGCTTCCCGATGGTGAAATTCATGCCTGCCGCAAATTCCCATCCCTGATCGGCAACGTGCAAACGTCGGACATGGAAACAATCTATCAAAGTGAAATCGCGCGCCGATACCGCGCCGGCCCGGACGGCTGCCTGGGATGCAAACACCAGCGGCATTGCAACGGGTGCATGGCCGTTGTCTATGGCTGCGGTCTTGATCCGTTGCGGGTACGCGATCCGTTCTGTTTTCGCGAACGGGCCGGACGGTTCGATATCCGGCATTCTAATTAAAAATAATATTGGCTTAAATGTCGCTACTGTGTGGAATATAAAATTAATCAAAAATTAGAAAATAGCATTGCAGCCATGGATCGGGAACAAGCCCCGACTTTCGGATCGGGAGAATGCGCTTTCAATGCATTACCCATCCGTTCCGTGACGCTCGATCTTGACGGCACCCTCGTCGACACGGTTGCCGATCTTGCCTGCGCCTGCGATGCCATGCTTGCCGATCTGGGGCATCCGCCACTGGGCCCGGACAGGGTTCGCCGCCTGGTCGGCAAAGGCATGGCGGTGCTGGTCGAACGCTGCCTCGCGGCAAGCGGGAGAAACGTGAAGGATGAAAGCGAACGCGCCCTCGCCTCGTTCCGCCGCCACTACGCGACCAGCAACGGCCGGGAGGCGCGGCTTTATCCCGGCGTTGCCGAAGGGCTGCGCCGGTTGCGTGCGCAGAATCTGCCGCTTGCCATCGTCACCAACAAACCGGCGGCGTTTACCGAGCCTTTGCTGCGACACATGGGAATCGCCGATTATTTTTCCGTCGTCGTTTCCGGCGATACCACCGCATACAAAAAGCCGGCGCCGGAACCATTGTTGTTTGCCTGCGCGCGCCTGGGGGTCGCGGCGGCGGAAAATCTCCACGTCGGCGATTCCGAGAATGACATCGCCAGCGCACGCGCCGCCGGATGCCGTATTCTCGCCGTACCTTACGGCTATGTCGAAAACGAAGCGATAGACAGCGCCGCCTGCGATGCGCTAGTATCAGACCTCGCCGCCGCCGCGGAATATGTGGCACGGCATAACAGCGGCTTCTGAAATAACGGTACTGCCTCAACAGGCATTTTCACAGACACACCCGCAGACATACCCAATCATCGTGATTTCCTCGATCGTTTTCCGGACGGAATATCGCTCCCTCTATTGGAGCAAGTGGTGGCGCTCGCCGCGCCAGGACTGACCACGACCGTCCGTCGCCGGGACGGGCCATAAGTAAAAACCCCGGCAGCAGCACTTTCACAGTGCCTTTCCCGAAAACGACAGTTGCCGCAGTTGCCACGCAGTTGCCACACTCGCGGCGGCCTTCAAAGAGGATCACATGACCGAAACCGAATTCAACGCGCTTGCCGCGCAGGGGTACAACCGTATCCCCGTCACGCTAGAGACGTTTGCCGATCTCGATACGCCGCTTTCCATCTACCTCAAATTCACCGGTGACGGGGATGGAAACGGAAATAGAAACAGTGCCTACACTTACCTGCTCGAATCCGTGCAGGGCGGAGAGCGTTTCGGGCGTTATTCCTTCATCGGACTTTCCAGCCCGACCCGTATCGCCGTATACGGCCACCAGGTGCTGGTACTCACCGGGCAGCGCATCGCCGAACGTGAAGACGACACCAACCCGCTCGTCTTCATCGAAAAATTCATGCGCCGCTTCCGCGCCGCGCCGGCGCCGGGGTTGCCGCGCTTCTGCGGCGGACTGGTCGGCGCCTTCGGCTACGATACGGTGCGCTATATCGAGACCCGGCTCACGCGCACGAAGAAAGAAGACGGCGGCATCGGTACGCCGGATATCCTGCTTTTTCTTTCCGAGGAAATCGCCGTTGTCGACAATCTCTCCGGCAAACTGACACTCGTCGTTTACGCCGAGCCCGGCGGTCCCGGCGCCTGGCAGAAAGCGCAGGCGCGGCTGAAGGAATTGCTGGCGAAACTGCGCGCCCCGGTCGCGATTCCGCCGGAAACTCCGGTTGCCTCGGCGCCGGCCGTGTCGATCAGCGGTGAGGCCGCGTTCAAGCGCGCGGTGGAAAAAGCCAAGCATTACATCCGCGAGGGCGACATCATGCAGGTCGTCCTTTCGCAGCGCATGAGCAAGGCGTTTGCCGCCACTCCGCTGGCGCTGTACCGGGCGTTGCGCACGCTGAATCCGTCGCCGTACATGTTCTATTTCAACTGCGACGATTTCCATATCGTCGGCGCTTCGCCGGAAATTCTCGTCCGTCTCGAGGGCGGCACCGTGACGTTGCGCCCGATTGCCGGTACCCGCCGCCGCGGCGCCTCGTTCGATGAAGACGCAGCACTGGCCGAAGAGTTGCTCGCCGACGAAAAGGAGCGTGCCGAGCACGTGCAATTGCTCGATCTCGGACGCAACGATGTCGGCCGCGTGGCGCAAACCGGATCCGTACGAGTTACCGAACAGATGGTGATCGAGCGTTATTCCCATGTAATGCACATCGTTTCGAACGTCGAAGGCAAGCTGGCCGACGGACTGGGGCCGCTCGACGTGCTTCGCGCCACGCTGCCGGCGGGGACGCTCTCCGGGGCGCCGAAGGTGCGGGCAATGGAGATCATCGACGAACTGGAACCGGTCAAGCGCGGCATTTACGGCGGCGCCATCGGCTACATCGGATTTCACGGCGACATGGATCTGGCGATTGCGATCCGCACCGCGCTGCTCAAGGATGGGCGGCTGCATGTGCAGGCCGGTGCCGGCATCGTCGCCGATTCGGATCCCGGCGCCGAGTGGCAGGAAACGCAAAACAAGGCACGCGCTGTTCTACGCGCGGCGGAAATGGCCGAACACGGCCTCGATACGCGTTTCAACTGAATCCGTCAGGAGACCAGCCATGCTTCTAATGATCGATAATTACGACAGTTTCACTTACAACATCGTCCAATACTTCGGCGAACTGGGGCAGGAAGTGCGCGTCTTCCGCAACGATGCAATTTCGCTTGCCGAAATCGCACGCCTCAAACCCGATTACCTGGTGATTTCTCCGGGGCCGGGAGCGCCGCAGCAGGCCGGTATCTCGGTTGCGGCGATTCGCGAATTCGCCGGGAAAATTCCCATCCTCGGCGTTTGTCTCGGACATCAGGCGATTGCCATGGCATTCGGTGGCCGGATCGTGCATGCGCAGACCATGATGCATGGCAAGGTATCGCCGGTTTTTCACGAAGATGGCGGCGTTTTCAAGGATCTTCCCAATCCGCTGCATTGCACCCGCTATCACTCGCTGGCGATCGAGCGCGATACCTTTCCCGATTGCCTTTGCCGCACGGCCTGGACCGAAGACGGCGAAATCATGGGGGTACGGCACAAAACGCTGGCCGTCGAAGGAGTGCAATTTCATCCCGAATCGATCCTGACCGAATGCGGTCACGATCTTCTGCACAATTTTCTCAAGGAGAAGGCAGCATGAATCCGCAAGAAGCCCTGACCCGCGTCATTGAACACCGGGAAATTTTCCATGACGAAATGATGTCGCTGATGCGTGGAATCATGCATGGAGAAATCTCTCCGAGCCTGGTTGCCGCGATCATCATCGGCCTTCGGGTAAAAAAGGAAACCATCGGTGAAATCGCCGCCGCCGCGCAGGTCATGCGCGAACTCGCCACCGTCGTTCCGGTTCGCGACCCGGACGGCGTGATCGACATCGTCGGTACCGGAGGAGACGGAGCGCACAGTTTCAATATCTCCACCGCGTCGATGTTCGTTGCCGCCGCTGCCGGCGTACCCGTGGCCAAGCATGGCGGACGCGCCGTGTCGAGCAAGTCCGGCAGCGCCGACGTGCTCGAAGCGCTGGGCGCCAATATTTATCTGACACCGCAACAGATCGCCGAGTGCATAGATACTTTGGGCATCGGTTTCATGTTCGCGCCGAGCCATCACGGCGCAATGAAATACGCGGCGCCGATCCGGCGCGAACTGGGCGTGCGCACCATCTTCAATATCCTCGGACCGCTGCTCAATCCGGCACAGGCGTCGCGGCAGATTCTCGGCGTGTTTCATCCCGACCTCGTGGGAATCCAGATTCGCGTTCTGCAACGGCTGGGGAGCAAGCGCGCGCTGACCGTTCATGGCATGGAAGGATTGGATGAAATTTCGATTTCCGGCAGGACGATGATCGGCGAATTGAAGGATGGGAAGATCGACGAGTACACGGTACATCCGGAAGAATTCAATCTGCCGGTACATGATCCGAAGGTATTGCGTGCCGCCGGCCCGGAAGAATCGAAAGCCATGCTTTTGAGCGCCCTCGACAACCGGCCCGGCCCGGTGCGCGATATCGTCGCCGTCAATGCCGGCGCCTCGCTCTACATCGCGGGTCGCGCGGAAACTCTCGCCGAAGGCGTCGCGCAGGCCTTCGAAACCATTGCCGGCGGCGCGGCACGGAACAAGCTGGAAGAGTTCGTCGCCTTCACCCGGCGTTTCCCGGCGGCGCCCGATAACGTCGCCGTCAGCTTGCCGGTAACCGATCTGGACTCGCCGGCATGAGCGATATCCTCGACCGGATCCTCGCCGCCAAGCGTGACGAAATAGCTGCCGCGGCGCGCGTGTTGCCACTTCCCGAACTGCGCGCGCAAGCCGAGGCCGAACGCACCGCCACGCGCGACTTCGTCGCCGCCATCGAACAACGCGCCACCGCCGGGCAGCCCGCAGTGATCGCTGAAATCAAAAAAGCGAGCCCCTCCAAGGGCGTGATTCGTGCCGATTTTCAGCCGGCCGATATCGCGCGCAGTTATGCCCGGGCAGGTGCCGCCTGTCTGTCCGTGCTCACCGACCGGCAGTATTTTCAGGGGGCTCCCGAATTTCTCCGCGCCGCGCGTGCCGCCTGCGCGTTGCCGGTGCTGCGCAAGGATTTTCTGATCGACCCATACCAGATCTACGAAGCACGGGCGATGGGCGCCGACGCGGTGCTGCTTATCGCCGCCGCGCTCGAAACGAAACAAATGTGCGAGCTCGAAACGCTGGCCAATTCATTAGGCATGGCAGTGCTGGTTGAAGTGCACGATGCCGCGGAACTGGAGCGTGCGCTTTGTCTGAAGACTCCGCTGATCGGAATCAACAACCGCAACCTGCGTACCTTTGCCGTCAGTCTGGAAACGACGCTGGCGCTGGTGCCCTCATTGCCGGCGGGGAGGCGGCCGGTTACCGAGAGTGGTATTCTTGTTCCTGCCGATGTAGCCCGGATGCGACAGCATGGGATTCATGCGTTTCTCGTCGGAGAAGCGTTCATGCGCGCCCACGATCCCGGAGAGGCGTTGCGACAACTGTTTTTCGATAGTGAAGGTTCCTGGGCCGATGAGGCATCCTGACCTTCGCGTCCGCATCTTTTCAGGTACTTTGTTGCACCTTAACAACAAGCCCAGGGATTTACAGGGGAAATTCGTTCGTTGCTGTTGCCTGTGGCGCCCCCCATTTGCCAAAATCCACCCAACTTCTCATTTCCAGAGAGGTAAGGCTGGCTCTGGTGTAGGCAATCTTTCATGTGCCTCCCAGGCCTTTCTTAATCAAAGAGGAGAAATCTGATGCAGAAGAAACTCATTGCCCTGGCCGTTGCCGGTCTCGCTTCCAGCGCCGTCTTCGCCCAGCAAAACAATGTCACGATTTACGGTGTGATCGATGTGGGTATCGACATTTCCGATAACGGCTATGGCTCGCAATTCCGTGCTCAATCCGGCCAATCCGCCGGCACCCGTCTGGGTTTCAAGGGCGAAGAAGCTCTTGGTAACGGCCTGAAGGCGATCTGGGTTCTGGAACAAGGTCTGGCTATCGACAATGCCGGTACCACCGTTCATGGCACCACCGCCGGTCCCGGCGTAGGTACCAACACCAACTCCGGCGCCAACGCCGGTTCGTTCTTCCAGCGCCAAGCTTATGGCGGTCTGGCCAGCAACTACGGTTCCGTCACCATCGGCCGTCAATATGCCCCGTTCTGGTATGTCAAGGGCCAGGCTGATGCGTTCAACCTGGGTCTGTCCCCGACGATCAACAACATCTACGCAGGGATCCCGGGTAATGCAGACCGTCTCGATAACTCGATCCTGTACATCTCCCCGACGTGGTCGGGCTTCATGTTCGCGGCGGGTTACTCCACTGGTAATGAAAACAACACCGACGACTACACTGAAAAAGCGGGTCGTACGTGGGGCGCTCTGGCCATGTACAGCAACGGCGGTCTGTGGGTCGGCGCTGCCTATCACAATGCCCGTGGTCAAGACAGCGACGCCGCTTTGTTAGCTGGCGACCTTGCCAAGGTCGATGCATGGATGCTCGGCGCTTCGTATGACTTCAAGGTCGCGAAGATCTACGGTTCCTATGGTCAAGGCAAGGGTAAGCTGAGTGGTAACGAATTTGCCAAGAGCCGTGCATGGCACATCGCCGGTTCGGTTCCGTTCGGCAAGCACACGATCAAGGCCAGCTACGGCCAATTGGATGACCGCAAGGTTGACAACGCCGATTTCGCTGTCTGGGGTGTTGGCTATGAATATGCCTTCTCCAAGCGGACTGCTCTGTATGCCGCTTATGGCCAAGGTGACAACGACGATCATTCTGCACGTGGTCTGAACACCGCCGTGCCCAATGGTCTGAACAACACCAAGCTGGGCGAAGATGTGTACTCGTTCAACCTGGGTATCCGTCACAGCTTCTAATTTGACTAAAACTCAAGTTAGTTAAGTCTGAAAAACGGGCGCTTCGGCGCCCGTTTTTATTTCTCCGATTTTGTCGGAGGTATTTTTTCTGTCTGCTGTTAAAATCCGCTAGCGGTGATGGCAAAAATTGGGCGGTTGTGTTTCTCGACGCTCTTTTTTTCTGCTTCGGCGCCACCATGTAAGTAAAACTATAACTTCCAATTGCGGAGGCAGTGATTCCTATGGTCCCTCACCTTACTACGGCGCTGACTGGCCCATTACTTGATCTGGAACGACGTTTTCTCGATGCATTGCCTGGAATAGAGCGTTGGCTGCGTGGCCAATGGCAGGAACATACGCCGCCGTTTTACGCTTCCACCGATCTGCGTAACTCTGGTTTCAAATTGGCGCCGATCGACACCAATCTCTTTCCCGGTGGATTCAACAATCTGAATCCGGCTTTCTTGCCGCAATGTATTCAGGCGGCGATGGTGGCGATCGAAAAAATCTGTCCGGAAGCGCGCAATTTATTGCTAATTCCGGAAAACCATACCCGTAACGTTTTTTATCTGCAAAATGTCGCTCAATTGGCGATGATTCTGCGTCAGACCGGGCTGAATGTACGGATCGGCTCGCTCTTACCGGAGATCGAACGCCCGACGCCGCTTTCGCTGCCCAACGGCACGATATTGCTGCTTGAGCCGCTCAAGCGTTCGAAGTACCGTCTTGGACTGGAGGACTTCGATCCCTGTGCAATCTTGCTCAATAACGATCTTTCTGCCGGCATTCCGGAAATTCTGCAAAATTTGCACGAACAATTCGTCATTCCGCCGTTACACGCGGGCTGGGTGGTGCGACGTAAATCGAACCATTTTGCCGCTTACGATGAAGTTGCTGCGGCTTTTGGTGCGGAGTTCGGAATCGATCCGTGGTTGATCAACCCCACTTTTTCCGTTTGTCGCCGGATCAATTTTCAGGAACGTCGAGGAGAGGAATGTCTCGCTGACAACGTCGCTGCGGTACTTGATATGGTGCGCGAGAAATACCGCGAGTATGGTATTGATGAAAAACCTTTCGTCATTGTCAAAGCAGACGCTGGCACGTACGGCATGGGGGTGATGACCGTCTATGATGCTAGCGAGGTAATTGGCCTGAACCGCAAGCAGCGCAACAAAATGAGCGTCATCAAGGAAGGCCTGGAAGTCTCCGATGTACTGGTGCAGGAAGGTGTTCATACGTGCGAACGCGTGGGCGACGGTGTTGCCGAACCGGTCGTTTATATGATCGACCGTTATGTCGTTGGCGGTTTTTACCGAGTCCACGCCGCGCGCGGGATCGACGAAAATCTGAATGCTCCGGGGATGCATTTTGAACCGCTGGCCTTCGAAACCAGCTGCCTGTGCCCGGATGTCTGCCAGAATCCGGATGCTCCCCCGAATCGATTCTATGCTTATGGAGTTGTCGCTCGTCTGGCAGCTCTGGCGGCGTCGGTAGAGCTGACGCGTAGCGAGCCGGAGACGGGGGGCGAGAAAGAGAAAAGTGCTGCGGAAAGTTCGGCGACCGCCGCATAGATTCGGCAATAACCCCGAAAAAATTCCGGCCCATACCGACTACCCGATCAGGAATCCGTTATATGCGTTTTGTGTTTGTCGTCGACCCGCTCGATACTTTACGGTCTTATAAGGACACCAGTGTCGCCATGATGCGCGCGGCTGCAGCACGCGGCCATGAAATCTGGACCTTGCCGATGGAGGCATTATTCTGGTCGAGTCGGCTGGGTGTGTGCGCGACGACGACCCGCATTCATCCCGTTCCGGAGGACGATGAGGCATGCAAAAAAAAGAATAGCGAAAATGCCGGACAGTCGCCTTGGTATAAATGTGTCGACGAACAAACATTGCCATTGGCGGAATTCGATGCCGTGCTGATGCGCAAGGATCCTCCCTTTGATATCGAATATGTCGCCGCTACCTGGTTGCTCGAGCGGGCCGAGGCGGAAGGTGCGCGTGTGTTCAACAGCCCCAGGGCATTGCGCGATCATTCGGAAAAATTCGCCCTTGCCGAATTCGCCGATCTTTCCGTTCCGACATTGGTTGCGCGCGTTCCGGTGCGGCTGAACGAATTCATCGGTGCTGAAGGCGATACCGTGTTGAAACCTCTCGACGGTATGGGGGGGCGAGGTGTGTTTCGAGTTCGCCATGACGATCCCAACCGCAACGCGATCATTGAGACGTTGACCGAATTCGGACGGCGTAATGTGATGGCGCAACGCTTCATTCCCGAAATCACCGATGGCGATAAACGTATTCTGTTGATCGACGGTGAAATCGTCCCTTGGTGCCTGGCCCGCATTCCCAAGGCCGGCGAAACGCGCGGCAATCTTGCCGCCGGCGGCAGGGGCGAGGTACGCGAGCTTTCTGCCTCCGATCATGAAATCGCCGCCCGGCTTGCCCCTGTTTTGGCCGCGCGCGGATTGTTTTTCGTTGGCCTCGATGTGATCGGTGGTTACCTGACCGAAATCAATATCACCAGCCCTACGTGCATGGTCGAGATAAAAGCGGCGACAGGTTACGACGCCGCTGCGCGGTTCATTGAGGCGTTGGAGAAGAAGTGCGGAGCGATGCAGTAAATTTTCCGTCGAGCATTTCTAATTTGAATGAATTATCAAGTCACGCTTGTAATGATATTCATGAGATAATTAATTTTATAAATTTATAATTATTGGGGTGTTTCATTATCTCGGCACCCAATAAAATCCCACCCGGCAGTGGGTATTTTCTCCATCAAGTATAATGACTGCCGTTTTTCCCCGATTGTCTCTTTCTATCCTATGAAACCCAGCTTTCTCGATTTCGAACAGCCGATTGCGGACCTTGAGACCAAAATCGAGGAATTGCGTCTTGTTCAGGACGACTCCGCCGTCGACATCTCGGAGGAAATCGATCGTCTGTCGAAAAAGAGCACACAGCTGACCAAAGAAATTTACGCCAAACTCACTCCTTGGCAGACTGCAATGGTGGCACGCCATTCACAACGCCCGGGGACGCTCGACTACATCAAAGGGATTTTTTCCGATTTCGAGGAGCTGCATGGCGACCGCGCCTTTGCCGACGATCACGCCATCATCGGTGGGCTTGCGCGTTTCAATGGCCAATCGGTGATGGTCATCGGGCATCAGAAGGGCCATGACACCAAGGAAAAAATCTATCGAAATTTCGGCATGCCGCGTCCTGAGGGGTATCGCAAGGCCCTGCGTCTGATGGGTCTGGCGGAGAAATTCCAGATTCCAGTGTTGACACTGGTCGATACCGCCGGCGCCTACCCCGGAATTGGTGCCGAAGAACGCGGGCAATCCGAAGCAATCGGGCGCAATCTTTATGTCATGGCAGAATTGCGTACCCCGATCATTGTCACCATCATCGGCGAAGGGGGGTCCGGCGGTGCGCTGGCGATTGCCGTTGGAGACGTCGTCCAGATGCTGCAATACGCGACTTACGCAGTCATTTCGCCGGAAGGGTGTGCTTCGATTCTGTGGAAAAGTGCCGAACGCGCTGCCGACGCCGCCGAAACCATGGGAATTACCGCGCAACGTCTGAAAACACTCGGTCTGATCGATAAAATCGTCAGCGAGCCGTGTGGTGGCGCGCATCGTGACCATGCCGTGATGATGCAGAATTTGAAGAAAGCGTTGCAGGAAGCGTTGAAAAATATGGCCAACCGTCCCCTCGACGAATTACTCGCCACCCGTTTCGAGCGTTTGATGGCTTATGGCCGGAGCAAAGAACAAGCGCTCGACTGAGCCGCCGGGCCAAGACACGGACGCGGTTTCCGGATCGATTCCCGCTTTTTCCTCCTCCGTCGATTCTTCTATTGCCGCTGATCCTGTGAGAGCGGCACTTGCAGCCTTTTTTGCTCCACGTTGCAGCGTTTTTGCTGAAGAACCAGGACCTGCGCGTCATCTGTCCGCTGCTCCTCGCCTCTGTGTCGCTTTTTCCGGCGGTCGTGACTCCGTCGTCCTTCTTGACGCGCTTTCACGTTTGTCGCTGCTGGCGGGTTATGGCGTGCCCCTCTCGGCGCTGCACGTTCACCACGGATTATCTCCACACGCCGACGATTGGGTCGATTTCTGCGCCGATTTCTGTGCTGCTCGTTCTATTCCGCTGACTGTGGTGAAGGTAAGGGTGGCCCATTCTGCGCGGCAGGGTCCCGAAGCGGCGGCGCGCGAAGCGCGTTATCGTGCCTTTGCCGCACACGGCTGCGATTGGCTGGCTTTGGCGCATCATACCGACGACCAAGCAGAAACCATGCTGCTCAACCTGTTGCGCGGTGCCGGCGTACAGGGCGCGGCGGCCATGCCCGAAGAACGCCTTTTGAACGCTTCCCCCACATCGTCCGGTCCCGGCGTGCGCCTATTGCGGCCTTTTTTGTCCCTTCCTCGCGTCGCGCTCGAAACTTATGCGAAAGCGCGTGAACTTACCTGGGTCGATGACGAGAGTAATACCGACAGCAAGCTGACGCGCAATTATCTGCGCCGGGAAGTCATGCCCCTCATAACGGCGCGTTTCCCCGCCGCGGGGCAAGCGCTGGTTCGGGCTGCGGCGCATTTTTCCGAAAGTGCCGAATTGCTGGCCGCCGTTGCGGAAGAAGACCGTCGAGCGGTCAGCGCGGAGTCCGGCCGGATGCCTGGCGGAATGTTGATTCGGGAGCGGTTTCTGAATCTGCCATTGGCACGGGCGCGCAATTTGTTGCGTCACGAATTTTTGCGCCGCGGCCGGCCATCGCCGCCGACGCGCTGGTTGGACGAAGCCTTGCGGCAACTGCGTGCCGTTGGGGCGGATTCACGGCTTCAACTCGGTCACGATGCGATCGAAATTCGTCTTTATCGCGATGGAATTTATTTTTTGCCGCTGCCGCAGTTATCACCTGTTCCCCGTTTCTGGCAGGGAGAAATGGAACTTCCCTGGGACAGCGGCAACGTCCGCGGATGGGTTCGCTTCGTTGACACTGAAGGAACGGGTCTTTCACGTGCCTTGCTGCAAACCGCTCCGGTATGCTTGATGCCGCGACGAGGCGGTGAGCATTTGCGTCTCAATACTTTCGCTTCGCGCCGCAGCCTGAAGAATCTGCTGCGTGAAGCAGCGTTTCCTCCCTGGGAACGTGCGGCGTTACCGCTTCTTTGGTGTGGCGAGCGGCTCGTATGGGTCGGTGGTACCGGTAGCGATTGTTCGTTTCTCTGCCCGCCGGGAGCCCCCGGCATTGAAGTGATCTGGGAACGGGATTGAGGAAGGCAAGAGGGGAAAATCAGGGATTCATTCCTGCCGGGCGCGGTCCAGCAGACGCTGCAATGTGCTGCGCAAAGGCGAATCGGGAAGCGAATGCAGGCATGCCGCGATTTCGGTGCGGGCTTTTTCGGAGAGTGCCCTGGCGATTGGAATGTCTGAACCTGTTGATTCTCCTGACATTTTAAAGGCGGGTGCTTGTGTTTTTATGCGTAGGTCGTTACACTTGATCCCTTCCGAAACGAAAGCCTCCATCAGACGAGGCACCATTTGCCGTAGTTTTGCCGCTGTTGCGCCATTGTCGGCATGGATGGTTATGATTCCTGCACGGTAATTGACGACGCGGCTGGTTGGGCTCAGATAGTCGGGCACGGCTACGGCATAGATTTCAGTCAGCCGGGTAAGGAATTGCGCATGCGCCAGGAGTTTGCCCGCACCCCCGTCTTCCTGGAGGAGGTCTTTCAGGGAATGAACGGAAGAACGGGTGGAATTATGGGTCGTGAAGTTGGGCGGCATCTGGATTCTGAACGAGGGATTTCTTGATGAATATTATTCTGGTATCCGACCGCATGGCAACCGCTCGGACATACACATTGTCCCCGCGTTTTCTGCTGCTGGCCGGAGTCCTTCTGACATCGGTATTGCTTGCCCTCGGCTGTGCTTTTTCCTGGCTCTCGCTGCGTTTCCAATTGCCTTTCATGCCTCAGCCTGCTTTTTCGGCGCAGGGAGGGAAGGATCAGGCGCAAGTACATCATAGCCTGGACGCCATGGCTACCCGTTTGGGAGAAATGCAGGCGCATTTGTTACGATTGGATTCGCTCGGCGAACGGATCAGCACAATGTCCGGCATCAATCTTCAACCCGCGCTTCCGGCGCAATCTCCGCCACTCGACACAACCGGCGCGGCCGTCGGTAAAAACGAAAAAACCGGAAGCGGACGCGGTAACAGCGGCGGCGTGGGGGGGCCGTTCGTGCGTGCTGCACCGCAATCGATCGATGATCTGCAGCGTGAAATCGATCGTTTCACCCACGAACTCGAGCAGCGTTCCGACCATTTGTTCGCGCTTGAATCACAACTGGTCGATTTGTACGCAATTACCAGCCGCCTGCCTACGATGTTGCCGATCATCACACCGCGCGGCATGAGTTCCAATTTCGGTTGGCGTCTCGATCCATTTGCCCGTGTCGGCGCGATGCATGAAGGCGTCGATTTTTCCGCCGATGTCGGAACACCGGTGAAGGCCGCCGCCGGCGGTGTCGTAACGACGGCGCAATACCATTCGGAATACGGTCACCTGGTCGAAATCGATCACGGTAACGGTTACTCCACGCGTTACGCGCATCTTTCCCGAATCGACGTCAAGGCAGGGCATATCGTCAAAATCGGGCAATCGATTGCCGCCAGCGGCAACAGCGGACGTTCGACAGGTCCGCACCTGCATTTCGAAGTCCGCTTTCAGGGAGTAGCGCAGAATCCGGCCAACTTCCTGCAGCATCGTGCTTCACCGCTGCAAATGGCGGTGCTTTCGACCGCTACTCTTCCAGCCCAGCAACTTTCCCCTCCTCCGCCAAGTACCGCGCCGCCGGCGCAGTGACCCGCAGCGACCGTTAGCGCCGCGTCCGCGGCGTTTTTGGCGCCATGCTAGAATGCTCCGCTTTGCCATGCCGGCACGGTAGATGGATCCCGGCGCGGCGTTTTTCCTACTTTTCTCTTTCATGCAGGCATTATGATTCCCGGCCTTCTCAGGAAAATTTTCGGCAGCCGCAATGATCGGCTGATCAAGCAATATTCGTCGACCGTAAAGAAAATCAACGCACTCGAGCCCGGAATCGCCGCGCTCGATGACGAGGCGCTGCGCGCCAAAACCGATGAATTCAGAACGCGGTTGGAAAAAGGGGAGGCGCTGGATTCCCTGCTCCCCGAAGCTTTTGCGGTTGTGCGCGAGGCCGGCAAACGAGCGTTGGGCATGCGCCATTTCGATGTACAACTGATTGGCGGCATGGTGCTTCATTACGGCAAGATCGCGGAAATGCGTACCGGTGAAGGAAAAACGCTGGTTGCCACGCTGCCTTGTTATTTGAATGCGCTGACGGGTAAAGGTGTCCATGTCGTCACGGTCAACGATTACCTCGCAAGCCGGGATGCCGAATGGATGGGGCGGCTGTACCGTTTTCTCGGCCTGACCGTCGGTGTGAACCTCTCGCAGATGGAACACAATCTCAAGCAGGAGGCCTACGCGGCAGATATTACGTACGGAACCAACAACGAATTCGGCTTCGATTATCTGCGCGACAACATGGTTTACAGCGTCGAGGAGCGAGTACAGCGCGGACTCAATTACGCCATTGTCGACGAGGTCGACTCGATCCTGATCGATGAAGCGCGTACGCCGCTGATCATTTCCGGCCAGGCGGAGGACCATACCGATCTTTACGTGCGCATGAACGAAGTGGCGCCGATGCTCACCCGTTGTCCGGAAGAAAATGCGCCGGGAGATTATTGGGTCGATGAAAAAGCCCATCAGGTGCTGCTGACCGAAGAAGGTCACGAACATGCCGAAGAGATACTTGCCCGCCTCGGTTTGCTCGAAAGTGGGCGCAGCCTCTATGAGAGCGCCAACATTTTGCTTGTGCACCATCTCTACGCTGCGCTGAAAGCGCATTCACTGTTCCACAAGGACCAGCACTATGTAGTGCAGAACGGCGAGATCGTCATCGTGGACGAATTCACCGGCCGCATGATGGTTGGCCGCCGTTGGTCGGACGGTCTGCACCAGGCGGTGGAGGCCAAGGAAGATGTATCGATCCAGAGTGAGAACCAGACGCTTGCCTCGATCACATTCCAGAATTATTTCCGCATGTACGGGAAGCTCGCCGGGATGACCGGTACCGCCGACACCGAGGCCTACGAATTTCAGCAGATCTACGGCCTGGAGACCGTTGTTATCCCGACCAACGTCACGGTTCGGCGCAACGATTTCAATGACCAGATTTTTCGCACCACCGACGAAAAATACGTTGCGATCATTGCCGATATCCGCGATTGCATTTCCCGGGGACAACCGGTTCTGGTAGGCACCACTTCGATCGAGATTTCCGAGTTGCTTTCCGGTTTGCTCGACAAGGAAAAGATTCAGCATCAGGTGTTGAATGCCAAACAGCATGCGCGCGAGGCACAGATCGTCGCGCAGGCGGGGCGGCCGGGGATGGTGACGATCGCCACCAACATGGCCGGCCGCGGTACCGACATCGTGCTCGGCGGCAATATTTCCAAGGAAATCGAAGCGATTCGCGACGACGAAAATCTTTCCGAAACGGAGAAGGCGGAGCGAATCGAGGCCAAACAGACCGAATGGCAGGAGTTGCATAACCAGGTGGTCGCCGCCGGCGGGTTGCACATCATCGGTTCGGAGCGGCACGAATCGCGGCGGATCGACAACCAGTTGCGCGGACGTTCCGGTCGTCAGGGCGATCCCGGTTCCTCGCGGTTTTATCTCGCGCTGGACGACACGTTGTTGCGTATTTTTGCCGGGGAACGGTTGAAGGCGATCATGACCAGGCTGAAAATGCCTGAAGGTGAGCCGATCGAGCATCCGCTCGTTTCACGTTCGCTCGAATCGGCACAGCGCAAGGTTGAGGGCCGGAACTTCGATATCCGCAAGCAATTGCTCGAATACGACGACGTTGCCAATGACCAGCGTAAGGTCATCTACGCTCAGAGAAACGAACTGCTCGAATCGGAAGATATCAGCGAAACGATTACCGCAATGCGCCATGGAGTGCTCGAGGATAACTTCCGCACTTATGTCCCCGCTGATTCGGTCGAGGAGCAATGGGATGTTCCCGCGCTGGAAAAAGCCATTACCGCTGAATTCCTTTTGCCTGCTTCCTTCTCCGAGTGGATGAAAAACGAACCGAACATTACCGATGAAGAAATGTTCAAGCGCTTTATCGCCATCGCGGATGAAAGTTATGCAAGTAAGGTTGCACAGGTCGGCACGCCGTTCCACCAGTTCGAGCGTAATCTGATGTTGAGCAACCTCGATTCGCACTGGCGTGAACATTTATCGGCACTCGACCATTTGCGCCAGGGGATCCATCTGCGCAGCTATGCACAGAAAAACCCCAAGCAGGAATACAAGCGCGAGGCGTTCGAACTCTTTCAGTCATTGCTCGATTCGGTGCGGGCGGAAGTGACGAAATTGCTGATGACCGTTCAGGTCCGCTCGGCCGAGGATGTCGAAGAAACTGCGCCGCACAGCGAAGTCCGTAATGTGCAATACCATCACGCCGATTACGACGAGGCTCTGAGTGGCGAGGCCGGTGAGCCGCAGCCGCCGGAGCTTCCCGCCTACATGCAGGGTCCCAAGGTCGGGCGCAACGAACCCTGTCCCTGCGGTTCGGGTAAGAAATACAAGCACTGTCACGGCAAGTTGAATTAGCCGAAAAGCGGAATATAGTGCGCAACGGCTAGCCAGAGAAATCGGTATTCGGCTTTTTGAATAATAACATTGGTATTAGATCGGGAGAGGTTCGCATCATGCCTGTAAATTACGCTATGCCCGCACCGGAATTCCTTTATGCCGTTTCCGGCGTTCGGCTGGGTACCGCGGAGGCCGGGATCCGCAAGGCGGACCGGCGCGACCTGACGCTGATCGCGCTCGACCCCGGCAGTACCGTTGCCGGGGTTTTCACACAAAACCGTTTTTGCGCCGCGCCGGTCACCATATGCAAAAAACACCTGGCGGCCGGGCGGGGAATTCGTGCGCTCGTCGTCAATACCGGCAACGCCAACGCCGGTACCGGCGATGCGGGACTGTGCGCCGCCGAGGTTACCTGCGCCGCCGCCGCTGTGCTGCTGCATGTCGATGCGGAGCAGATCCTGCCGTTTTCGACCGGCGTCATCCTCGAACCGTTGCCGGTCGAACGTATCGAGGCGGGATTGCCGCACGCGGTAGCCGATCTGGCGGGGAATCGCTGGTTTGAAGCAGCTCACGCGATCATGACCACCGATACCGTTGCCAAAGCGGCGTCGCGTCGCATCGTCATCGGTGAAAAAACGGTTAACGTCACCGGCATCAGCAAAGGTGCCGGCATGATTCGCCCGAACATGGCAACCATGCTCGGTTTCGTCGCCACCGACGCGGGGATTGCGCCGGAACTGCTGCAGCGCCTGGTGGCGGAAGCGGCGGACGAATCGTTCAACTGCATCACTGTCGATGGCGATACCTCGACCAACGATTCTTTCATTCTGATCGCCAGCGGAAAATCCGGCATCGAATTCGCGTCCGACGCCGCGCCGGATTATGCGTTGCTGCGGCAGGCCGTCATCGATGTGTCGTGTGAACTGGCGCAGGCAATCGTGCGCGATGGCGAAGGAGCGACAAAATTCATCAGTGTTGCCGTCGAAGGCGGCCGTGATCGCGCCGAATGCCGCAGGATCGCCTACGCGGTAGCGCATTCGCCGCTGGTCAAAACCGCCTTTTTTGCTTCCGACCCTAACCTGGGACGTATTCTTGCCGCGATCGGCTATGCGGGAGTCGATGACCTCGATGTCGCTCAGGTTCGCGTCTGGCTCGAAAGCCAGGGAGAAAAAGCGCTTGTCGCCGAACAAGGCGGCCGCGCCGCCGCGTACCGCGAGGAGGACGGAGCACGAATCATGCAGGCGGCTGAAATCGGCATCAGGATCGCGCTCGATCGCGGCGATGCCGCCGCGACGGTCTATACCTGCGATTTCTCGTATGAATATGTGAAGATCAATGCCGATTACCGCAGCTGATCCGGCGGCAATTCAATAAAACCGGAAAATGCGGGATTCGTACCATGGGCTTCTAGCGCGGCAACGGCACTTCTCGCGCCGTTCCGCGCTCGATGACGATCCCGACACGACGCACATCGCGAATGACGCCACGTTTGGCGACGGAAATCTGAACCCAGCAAACGCCGGCAGAGGCGAATTCGCGTAAAAGAAACGATGCCACGTGCTCGGCCAGCCGTTCCAGCAACTTGAATTGTTGCTCGGCCAGTTCTCGTTGCACTCGGGCAATCAATTCAGCATAATCTATCGTGTCGCGGATATTGTCCGAGCTTCCGGCGGCGGCAGTGGAAAAGCCGATTTTCAGCGACAATTCGATCAATTGCGGCCGCACTTGCTCGCGCCGGTGGATGCCGACCCGCGTAGCGACGGTCAAATCGTCGATAAAAAGAATGTCCATGGAGGCGGTGTAGAATTTCGCCATGAATCTTAACCCAAATTCCCAAATGGCCGGCGGGAATCGATGGAGACCAATGCGCCGTCAAGCGCCTGAAGTCTGAAAAAATCCTATGCCCACTACTCTGCTCGTTGCGATTGCCTGTGTCCTCGCCTATCTGATCGGTTCGATTCCTTTCGCCGTGCTGGTGAGTCGCGCTTTCGGCCTGTCGGACCCGCGCAGTTACGGTTCAAAGAATCCCGGTGCGACCAATGTCCTGCGTAGCGGCAACAAAGCGGCGGCGGCATTGACGCTGCTCGGCGATACCGCCAAGGGCTGGTTTGCCGTCTGGCTGGCGCAATATTACGGCCTGAGCGCGGTCGCGTGCGGGTTTGTGGCGCTGGCGGTGTTCTACGGTCATTTGTTTCCGGTTTTTCTTGGGTTCAAGGGGGGTAAGGGTGTCGCCACCGCGGCGGGTGTTCTGCTTGCCCTCAATTTCCTGCTCGGTCTCGCCGTCCTGGGCGTCTGGCTGGGCGTGGCTTTCGTTTTCCGTTATTCCTCGCTTGCGGCGTTATGTGCCGCTGTGGCGGCGCCGGTGCTTGCCGCCTTGATCCACGGTGCCGGTCCCCTGCCCTTCTTCGTTGCCGTCATCGCCGTGAGCCTGATTGCCAAGCACCGGCAAAACCTGTTTCGCCTGCTGCGCGGGGAAGAGACGAAAATTGGCGCGAAAAAAGGTGTGCCGAATGCGGCGCCGTCTTCCGCCGGACATATTGGCGCTCACGGTAAGCGCCGTATCAAGGCTCAGGGAAAGTACTGACCGGGATACGGCTGTCGCCCGGACGAAGGGTATGCCTTTCGTGTGTTTTTTCCTGGGAGAGGCGAAATAACGGAATGGCGGCGAACGGACAGTTATAATTCTCCGTTTATTTTCCGTTCGATCTCCTGATCGAATTTTGAGCCGGAAATTTACCCGTAATGTTGCCCGCGATGTCTGTCGATATTAAAAACCACCTGACCGATCTTTTACGCGCCGCGCTTTCGAGCGTGGCACAGCAGGAAGCGGATTCTCCCATTATTCTGGAGCGCCCGAAGGAAGCCGCGCACGGCGATTTCGCCTGTAATCTGGCATTGCAGTTGGCGCGTCGCCTGCAGCGTAATCCGAGACAACTGGCGCAATTGCTGGTTTCCGAGTTGCCGGTTTCTCCATGGGTAGAGAAGACGGAAATCGCCGGAGCCGGATTCATCAATTTTTCGTTGAAGCCGGCGGCGAAGATGCTGGTGCTTTCCACGGTGCTCGAAGCCGGTTCCGGCTTTGGCCGTTCGAAGCTGGGCGCCGGGCGCTCGCTGCAACTGGAGTTCGTTTCCGCCAACCCCACTGGCCCGCTGCATGTCGGGCATGGGCGCGGCGCCGCCTATGGCGCTTCACTGGCGGCGGTACTGGCGTTCGCCGGCTGGGATGTGACGCGCGAATTCTATGTGAACGACGCCGGGCGGCAAATGGATATTCTCGCTATTTCTACCTGGTTGCGTTATCTGGAAGAACATGGAGAGCGGATTCCTTTTCCGCCAAATGCCTATCAGGGTGTTTACGTGCGTGAGATGGCGGCACAGATTTCGACTGCGCATGGCGCCCGGCTCGTCCGCCCTGCCGCAGCGGTGCTCGCGGAGACGCCGGGACTGCCCGAGCCCGAACGCGACGATCCGGCGGCGAAGAGCCTGCGTGAACAGCATCTCGACGCCTTGATCGAGAATGCGAAAAAACTTCTGGGCAACGACTGGGCCTACGTGCACGATCACGCGCTGACCGAGCAACTTGCCGATTGCCGCGACGATCTGGAAACGTTCGGTGTTGCGTTCGATATCTGGTTCTCGGAGAAATCGCTCTTCGATACCGGCCTGGTTGCGCGTGCCGTGGCACGGCTGGAAGCAGCGGAGCATCTCTATGAGCAGGATGGCGCGAAGTGGTTTCGTTCGACCACGTTCGGTGACGAGAAGGACCGCGTCGTGCAACGCGAAAATGGTCTGTATACCTATTTCGCGTCCGATATTGCTTATCACCTCAATAAATTCGAACGCGGTTTCGATACGGTAATCAATATCTGGGGGGCCGATCACCACGGGTACATTCCCCGGGTCAAGGGCGCGTTACAGGCACTGGGCGAAGATGCCGCGCGTCTGCAGGTCGCATTGGTGCAGTTCGCCGTGTTGTATCGCGGTGGCCAGAAAATGCCGATGTCTACCCGTGCCGGCGAATTCGTGACTCTGCGCCAACTGCGCGAGGAAGTCGGCAACGATGCGTGCCGTTTCTTTTACGTGCAGCGTAAATCGGATCAGCATCTCGATTTCGATCTCGATCTGGCCAAGCGCCAATCGAATGAAAATCCGGTGTTCTATATTCAATATGCCCATGCCCGCATTTGTTCCGTGCTCAACGAATGGCAGGGCAGCGAGGAAAGCCTGATCGAAGCGGCGGGCGAGCACGCAGGATTGCTTGTCCACCCGCGTGAACTGGCGCTGGCGGCGAGAATTGCCGAGTTTCCGGAAATGGTCGAAGCCGCCGCCAACGAACTGGCGCCGCATTTCATCGCGTTTTATCTGAAAGATCTGGCGGCCGATTTTCATGGCTACTACAATGCGGAGCGCATTCTTGTTGCCGAACCCGATCTGTGCGCCGCGCGCCTGGCGCTGGTGGCCGCGACGAGGCAGGTGATCCGCAACGGCATGGCGTTGCTTGGTGTCTCCTGTCCAGCATCGATGTGACTGCCTTCAACCGTGGCGAATACGCTTGCTCCCCGTATGTGTGAGTTAAATTGTATTTGAGCCTGGTAGGTGGGATTCTGGAAAAATTATTTTGTATATGGAAAAGCGAGATTTCATGGAACGTAAGGCAGGTATTCGAATGAACCGCGGCAGTCCGCGGCACTCCTTACGGGGTGGCACGTTGGTCGGTGTCTTTATTGGCATTGTGCTTGGCGTCATGGTTGCCGCGATCGCGGTCTGGTTCATGAATAACAAGGTGCCTTCGCCGTTTGCCGCCAAGCCGACGGCGCCGCAGGTCGCCGGGGTTTCGCAGCCGGGTGCGGGCGCCGATGACGTCAACCAGCCGCTGCAGGGAAAACCGGGCGACCCTCCGCCGAAGCGTTTCGAGTTTTATGACATCCTTCCCGGAACCGATAAGGGGAAAACCGGTAGCGACCGGAAACCGGCGACTGATACCGCGGCAACCCCGGATACATCGGCGACGACCACGCCGCCGCCCAAAGGCGAGAAGAGCGCCACAGCGTCCAGGGAAGAAACCGTTTCGCCCGAAAAAACGGCGGCAACGGCGACCTCCTCCGCAGAGCCCGCGCACGGCGCCACGCCCATCTATATGCAGGCCGGCTCATTCCAGGATTCCGCCGATGCGGACAACCAAAAAGCGAAACTGGCGTTATTGGGGGTTGAAGCCAATGTTTTGCAGGTGATGGTGCAGGACAAGGTCTGGTATCGCGTCCGCATCGGACCTTACACTAAGCCCGAAGAGGCCAGCCGTGTGCGTGCCGAGCTCGCCAAGCAAGGCATTCAGGTCGTTTCGCTTAAATGAAAACGAGGAGTTTCCCCATCATGAATCCCAGGTTTTTCCATTTCTCCATCCCCCGCTCCTTTCCGGTAATCCCACGACTGCATAAAGCCGTGACCCTCATGCTGGCCACGGGCGCCGCGCTGCTGTTCGCCGCGTTACCCGCGCAGGCGTTGTCGGATAAAGAGGATTACACCAGGCTGAATCCGCCGCAGGCGACGGAGGATCCGGGCAAAATCGAAGTCATCGAATTTTTTTCCTATGCCTGTTCGCATTGCAACGAATTCAATCCGATACTGATGAAATGGAAAGAAAAACTGCCGGCCGACGTCGTCTTCAAGAAGGTTCCGGTTTCCTTCAACCGTCCCCAATGGGGCGCTTTGGCCAAGCTTTATTACGCACTGGAAGCTACCGGGAATTCCGCCAAGTTCGACCCGGTGGTTTTCACCGCGATTCATCGGGACAGGGAGAATCTTTTCTCAGACAACGCCATCCAGTCGTGGCTCGTGAAGCAGTCCGGGATCGATGGCAAAAAGGTTGTCGAGGCATACCGTTCCTTCGGCGTTCAGACCTGGGCCAAACGGGCCGATGAAATGGTCATGGCCTACAAGATTCCGGGTGTTCCCGCGTTGGTCATCGATGGTAAATATTTGGCCGGTGGGGATACCCTGGAAAAAATGCTGAGCATCACCGACGAATTGATCGCGAAGGCGCGCAGCGAAAAGCAGGCAAAAGCGGCAAAGTAAAGATAGTCGGGATACGACTGCCGTAAGTCGATTGCGGTTGCGATGAGCGCAGCCGCAATCGTGGTTTATTGCTTACCCGGGCAGATCCTGGTGTCTGGTGCTTCAGCAATATTGCGTCCATCTTGGGGTTGGCCGTGCATTTCAGTCTTCGGCCTGTTCGATATTTCCACGCTTGTACGTTTCCAGTGCGGAAGATGGTGCGCTTTCCGTATCTTTAAATCTGACTTGGGGTATCGAACCGCATTGAGGGCGCATGGGTAGTGATCGTGCGCCTATTTTATATTTAAGTGAAATTTAAGTCATTGACTGTAGATGGGTTTATACCGTAATTAATAATTTTCTGGAATTTGTCGAAACCAGCCGGGGCAAAATATCGAATGGGCGGGCGGTGAATACGGGCCATCTTCGCGGGCTATCTCCGTTTGTTTCGCCGTTGCTGTGGAGGACCGGCGGCAAGGAGCGTTCGGTTTTTTGGGCTTGTGGTACATTCCTCTCTTTCTAAAAGCACCGTCCATGCGTCTTCCTTATTCCCGGCTGCGATTGCCATTTTTGTCGCGTAATTTTTTGAAAATCGGCGGGACGTTGTGTGTTCTGTTCGCATTACCCTCTGCACTCTGGGCAACGCCCATGTCTGCGGAAATGAAAAAAGGGTTCATTCCCAGCTTCGTTTCCTCCTGTGTTCCCGAAGCCAGACGGAGCGGAAAATTGACGGAAGCGCAGGCCAGGGAATACTGCAACTGCGCGGCGGAGAAAAGCGCTACCCTCCTCAGTCAGGAAGAAGTCATGATGGCCGCGCAGAGAAAGAAAGGCGCGGAAGCGCAATACATGCCGAAGATTCAACAGGCTTCGGAAAGTTGCGCGGCGACAATGAAGGAAAAATGGGCGGCCAAGAACAGCCCGAAAAAATAGCCGCCGTGGAAAGACCCGCCGTGGAAAGACCGTAACCGCGCTCCAGCCGCAATTTTTATTTGATACCGCGTTCCCGTTGCTTGATAGGATTTTTTATGTCTCCCTCATCGCCCGACATTGCTTCGACCGAAGCCATCATCGCCGACCTGAAAGCCGGAAAAATGGTCATTCTGGTGGATGAAGAGGACCGCGAAAACGAAGGCGATCTTCTGATGGCTGCCGAGCACGTTACGCCGGAGGCGATCAATTTCATGGCGCGTCATGGACGCGGGCTCGTCTGCCTGACGTTAACCGAGGCGCGTTGCCGCCAACTGGGGCTGACCCAGATGACGCACGACAACAAAACCCCGTTTGCCACCGCGTTTACCGTCTCGATCGAAGCGGCCGAGGGCGTTACCACCGGGATTTCGGTGCAGGACCGCGCGCGCACCGTGCAGGCCGCAGTCGCCAGGGATGCGCGTCCGGAAGACGTGGTTCAGCCCGGCCATATTTTTCCGATCATGGCCCGATCCGGTGGCGTACTGGTACGTGCCGGTCATACGGAGGCCGGCTGCGACCTGGCGGCATTGGCCGGGCTGGAGCCGGCAGCGGTGATCTGCGAAGTGCTCAAGGAAGACGGCAGCATGGCGCGATTGCCGGATCTGATTGAATTCTCGCGCGAGCACGGAATCAAAATCGGCACGATCGCCGATCTGATCCAGTACCGCGCCGCGTCCGAAACCCTGGTTGCGCCCGTCTGTTCGAAAGCGGTGACGACGGCGCACGGTGAATTCATGCTGCATGCCTTTACCGATCACGCCAGCGGGGAGACGCATCTGGCCTTGACCAAAGGGGAGATCGAAGCGGAACGGGAAACGCTGGTGCGGGTGCACGAGCCGCTTTCGGTGCTCGACTTTCTCGATCCGGGCAGCCGCAGCGCAGCGTTTACACTGGATGAAGCGCAACAGGCACTGGCGCGCAGCGGGAACGGAGTCATCGTTTTGCTGCACCGTCCCGAAAGCGGGGCGGACCTGTTCGAGCGCCTGACCCAGGTGCCGGAGGAAAAACCGGTGGCGAAATGGGATCCGCGCAGCTACGGGATCGGCGCGCAGATCCTGCGCGCCCTGGGGGTACGCAAAATGCGCCTTCTGGCCAGCCCGCGCAAAATGCCCTCGATGACCGGTTTCGGGCTTGAAGTCACATCCTATGTCGCTTCGCCGTCCGAACTGGAATCCACATAACGGAATTTCCATAATGAAGGAATTCCCACCAAAACCGTACAAAACCCGAAGTGACAGACGATGACTTATTTTGACGACAGCAGAGAATACGAACCCGATCCGAACGGCACCGGCCTTCGCATCGGAATTATCATGAGCCGCTTCAACCCGGAAATCGGCGAAGGACTGCTCGATGCCTGCCACGGCGAATTGCGGCGTCTGGGCGTCGATCCTTCCGGGATCACGATCGCCACGGTTCCCGGCGCGCTGGAATTGCCGCTGGCGCTGCAGGCCCTGGCGCAAAGCGGCCGCTGCGACGCGCTGGTTGCATTGGGTGCCGTGATTCGCGGCGAAACCTATCATTTCGAGGTCGTTTCCAACGATGCCTGCCGGGGCATCATGGACGTGCAATTGCAAAGCGGAATCCCCATCGCCAACGGCATTCTGACCTGTAACGACGAGGAGCAGGCATTGGCGCGGATGCAGCAGAAGGGCCGCGATTGCGCCCAGGCAGCCGTTGAAATGGCGCGCCTGTTGCCCCGCCTGGAGCGGACGTGATGACTGCGGATCCGAAAAAGGCCGCAGGGGCGGTTAAAGAAATGAAAGGCGGAAAAGAAGGTCCGGGCGCGGCGAAAAAATCCGCCCGCACGTCGCCGCGGCGACGTGCGCGGGAATTCGCGCTGCAGGGTCTCTATCAATGGACGGTTGGCGGTGCCGACGAGGCGGCGATCGAGGCGTACATGCACGATGTCGCCGGGTTCGAGAAAGCCGATCGGACCCTTTTTCTCGAATTGCTGCGCGGCATCCGCGCACAGCACGATGAGTTGCGCGCCGCATTGGCGGAGCAACTCGACCGTCCGTTCGAAGAACTTTCCCCGGTCGAAGCCAATATCCTTTGTATCGGCGCCTTCGAACTGCTGCGCCATCCGCAGACGCCTTATCGCGTCATCATCAACGAGGCAATCGAACTGGCCAAGAGTTATGGCGGTACCGACGGCCATAAATACGTCAACGGAGTTCTTGACCGGCTCGCCGCCAAATTGCGCCCCGTCGAAATCAGCGGCCGCGGCGGGCAGTGACGGATTCCGTTCCGCCGCCTGACTTGCCGTCCGCCGACTCGCCATTCGACATGGCCGGCACGCCCGATTCACACCGGATGGGTGAATTCGAGCTGATTGCCCGTTATTTCACCCGACCGACGCCCGGAGCCATTCTCGGCCCCGGGGACGATTGCGCATTGCTGCGGCCTTCCGCGGGAATGGTGCTGGCGGTCACCTGCGACATGCTGGTGGAGGGCATCCATTTCCTGCCCGCCACCGAACCCCGCCAACTGGGCTGGAAGAGCGTCGCCGTCAATCTTTCCGATCTTGCCGCGATGGGAGCCGTGCCGCGCTGGCTCCTGCTGGCCGGTGCCTTGCCGGAAGCCGACCCGGAATGGCTTTCCGCCTTTGCCGCCGGGGTTTTTGCCTGCGCCGATGCGTACGGCGTGGAACTGGTCGGCGGCGATACCACGAGAATGGGCAGGCAGGCAGGTATGTCCGGGCCGTTGTGTCTTTCGCTCACCGCGTTGGGAGAGGTTCCCGAGAAAGGCGCCTTGCGCCGCGATGGCGCCCGGGCAGGCGACGACCTGTGGGTTTCCGGAACGCCGGGGTTGGCTGCGCTTGGTCTGCTTCAGGAGCGTGGAAGGGAAGAAAACGACGGGGGGGAAATCATTTTGCCGCCAACGCTGGCTGCCCGTGCTTCCTCCGCGTTCAACAAGCCATCACCCCGTGTCGCCTTGGGGCAGGCGCTACGTGAGCGCTCGCTCGCGCATGCCGCGATCGACATTTCCGATGGATTGCTTGCCGATCTCGGCCATTTGCTGCGCAGGTCCGGCCTGAATGCGGAAGTCGGCGCTCACCTTTTGCCGAAGCTGGGGGCCGAGGAGGAATTGGCCGGGATCTCTCCCGAATTGCTGCTTGACTGCCAGCTTGGCGGCGGCGACGATTATGAGCTCGTATTCGCCGCGGCGCATTCCATGCGTGCCGAAATTGTGGCACTGGCCGATGAACTGTCGTTGCCGTTGACCCGGGTGGGCACCATTCGCGCAGCACTGCCGCAGGAGGAACGGAAAGCGTCGGCGGCGGGCACCGTCACCGTGTATGATGTTTCGGGCCGTTCGGTTACTCCGCGCCGCCGGGGATACGAGCATTTCAAGGCATGACCGCTCTCGCCTTTGCGGAACACCGCACGCGCATTCTCCCCATCCCTTTTCTGCGGATGTCGGTGAAAAATAGCCGTGCCGAGGTACTTTTCCACCGGGAAAAGGCGATGACACTTATTGATCGAAACGACTACAGCAAAAATACGGATGATGGATCGTGAGTAAACCTCCCTCTATTGCATTTTTGTTGCGCCACCCGGCGCATTTCATCGCCTGCGGCTGCGGCAGCGGCCTGTCGTGGTTTGCACCGGGAACCGTGGGAACGCTGTTCGCGTGGCTTACCTATCCTCTTCTGCGCCCGTGGATGAACGAGATCGAGTTCGCCGGTTTTCTCGTCGTCGCCTTTGTCGTCGGAGTCGTGGCCTGTCACCGTACCGGCGTAGACCTCGGCGAAGCGGATCATGGCAGCATCGTCTGGGACGAGATCGTGCCCTTCTGGGCAGTACTTTTTCTCTGTCCTCCCGGATTCTGGTGGCAGTGCGCCGCTTTTTTCCTTTTTCGCTTTTTCGACATCGTCAAGCCGCAGCCGGCTTCGTACTTCGACCGCAACGTCAAGAATGGTTTCGGTGTCATGGCCGACGACGTTGTTGCCGGCGCCTATACCGTATTGACGCTGGCGGTGGCCAAATTCGTTCTGGACCGTTTTTTCTGATGGCGGATTTTTACTCGTCCGCCGGCGCGATTCAGGATTGCCTGGAGGAAGCCGCCGCCGAATTGGGACGCCTGCTCGCGCAATACGGCGCGCGCGTGACGACTGCGGAATCCTGTACCGGCGGCTGGGTGGCGCAAGCCTTGACCGCGATTGCCGGAAGTTCCGCCTGGTTCGAACGGGGCTTCGTGGTTTATGCCAACGAGGCGAAGTGTGAAATGCTCGGCGTCCTGCCCGCCACTCTGGAGCGTGAAGGCGCCGTCAGTACCGCCACAGCGCGGGAAATGGCGCTCGGGGCGCTTGCCGCCAGCCATGCCGACTGGAGCGTGGCGATTACCGGCATCGCCGGGCCGGATGGCGGCAGCGCGGAAAAATCCGTCGGTACCGTTTGTTTTGCCTGGGCCGGGCGCGACCGCTGCGATACAGCGATCCTGCATTTTTCCGGCGACCGGCGCGCCGTACGCGCACAGGCCGTTGCCGCGGCGCTCGAAGGGTTAACGATGCGTATTCGCGATGGCACCGATTTTGCCTAACCCAAGAAAAATTCTAATTATACTTAAATTTTAAATTGTATTTGTAGGGTTGTGTAGGCTTAAATTATACTTTTGATGTGGAATAAAAGGGACTGTTCTGGCATGTGCAGTTTGTGCCATAATTCCACACTTCGCATAAAGGCTCTCAGAAATGGACGAAAGCAAGGCAAAGGCGCTTAGTGCCGCATTGGCGCAGATCGAAAAACAGTTCGGCAAGGGCGCGATCATGAAAATGGGCGCGACCGAAGTCGAGCAAGGACTGCAGGTCGTATCCACCGGGTCGCTCGGTCTCGATGTGGCGCTGGGCGTGGGAGGCCTGCCGCGCGGGCGGGTGGTGGAAATCTACGGTCCCGAATCTTCCGGCAAGACGACGCTGACCCTGCAGGTCATCGCCGAGATGCAGAAACTCGGCGGCGTTGCGGCCTTTATCGATGCCGAGCACGCGCTCGACCCGCAATATGCGCAGAAGATCGGCGTCAACGTCAACGATCTCCTGATTTCCCAGCCGGACACCGGCGAACAGGCGCTCGAAATCGCCGACATGCTGGTGCGCTCCGGCGGCGTCGACATCATCGTCATCGACTCGGTTGCCGCGCTCGTGCCCCGGGCCGAAATCGAAGGCGAAATGGGCGATTCCCTGCCGGGTCTGCAGGCGCGCCTGATGAGCCAGGCACTCAGAAAACTCACCGCCAGCATCAAGCGCACCAACACGCTGGTCATCTTCATCAACCAGATCCGGATGAAGATCGGAGTCATGTTCGGCAATCCGGAAACCACCACCGGCGGCAACGCGCTCAAGTTCTACGCCTCGGTGCGCCTGGATATCCGCCGCATCGGCGGAATCAAGAAGGGCGACGAAGTGGTCGGAAACGAAACGCGGGTCAAAGTCGTCAAAAACAAGGTATCGCCGCCGCACCGGGAAGCGCTGTTCGACATTCTTTATGGAGAAGGAATTTCGCGCGAAGGCGAAATCATCGAACTCGGCGTGCAACAGAAAATCATTGAGAAATCCGGAGCCTGGTATTCGTACAAAGGCGAGAAGATCGGTCAAGGCAAGGACAACGTGCGCGAACTGCTGAAATCGCGCCCGGAGCTTGCACGGGAAATCGAAGGACGGATTCGCGGCGCATTGAATATTGGAGGGGATCCATCAACTTCTGTTTCTTCTGAGGGTTAGCGATATGGTTTCTACGACAAGAGTGACGATGCGTCAGCGCGCCATGAATCTGTTGGGGCGGCGCGAGCATTCGCGCAGCGAATTGAAAGGCAAGCTGAAATTCCGGGCGAAATCGGAAGAAGAGCTGGATGCGCTTCTGGATGAACTGGTCGCCAAGGACCTGCTGTCGGACCTGAGATACGCGCGAATGATCGTCAGCACGCGTTCCGAGCGTTACGGCGACGCGCATCTGCGCAGCAATCTGCGCCTTGCCGGGGTTTCTCCGGAAATCATCGAGAAGGTCATGGACGAATGCGAGAACGAACGTAGCCGTCTCATGACGTTGTGGAAAACGAAATTCTCCACGATGCCGGCGGATGAAAAGGAATTCTTGCAGCAATCCCGTTTCCTGATGCAACGGGGGTTTACCAGCTCTCTGGTGCGCGAATGTCTGGGGCCTCATTTCCCGAAAAAAAGAGTGCGCCCGGAAGAGTAATAAGCGGGCAATAAACGGCAAGCATGCTGCATCAGACAGAAATGGCGAGAACGGCGGAAATGGCGGCGCCGGAATCCGGTACGGACGGCGTGCCTGAGGGCGGCGTAGCGACTGAACAGGCGCGGGCCGACACGTACAAGAAAAGCACCCTCTCCGCGCACAATCTGAAAAAGCGTTACAAGACCCGTACCGTCGTGCAGGACGTTTCCTTCGATCTCGCCAGCGGCGAGGTCGTCGGTTTGCTGGGCCCCAACGGTGCCGGCAAAACGACCTGTTTTTACATGGTTGTCGGCCTGATCGCCGCCGACGGCGGCGATGTGTTCATCGACGATACGAAACTGACCCATTTTGCGATTCACCGGCGGGCGCGTCTCGGCGTTTCCTATCTGCCTCAGGAAGCGTCGATTTTCCGCAAGCTGACGGTCGACGAAAACATCCGCGCGGTGCTCGAACTGCAGAAAACGGACCGGGACGAAATCGAACGCCGCCTTGAAAGCCTGCTCGAGGAATTGCACATCGCCCATATCCGCAAGAATCTGGCGGCATCGCTTTCCGGCGGCGAGCGCCGCCGGGCCGAGATCGCGCGCGCGCTGGCGACGAATCCGCGCTTCATCCTGCTCGACGAACCGTTTGCCGGCGTCGACCCGATTGCCGTGCTGGAAATCCAGAAAATCATCCGTTTTCTGAAGGAACGCGACATCGGCGTGCTGATTACCGATCACAACGTGCGGGAAACTTTAGGTATTTGTGATCATGCTTACATTATTAACGAAGGGACGGTGCTGGCCGCTGGCCGCCCTGATGAAATCATTTATAATGAAGCTGTAAAAAAAGTCTATCTGGGCGAAAACTTCCGTTTGTGATGTGTTCCGCTCGTGTCCCGGATTGTACGGATGTAGGGGGTCCCGCATGGCCCATGTTGCTTTTCCCGCCGTGTCCGCCAGTGGAAATGCCGGCAGTACTGCTTTTATCGTTGCTGCGCATTTTTCTTTCGCCCCCGTTCCCGAATCGCATTCCTTCTCTCCCCTCTTTACCCGCCATCCTTGAGACCTTCCATTTAGAGGCCTGTCCGTTTTTGCGTCTCCGCGTACGATGAAACCCGCGCTCCAGCTCAAACTTTCGCAGCATCTGACGCTGACGCCGCAGTTGCAGCAGTCGATTCGGCTGCTCCAGCTTTCGACGCTGGAATTGAAGCAGGAGCTGGAAAACTATCTGCGCGAAAACCCGTTCCTGGAGCGCGAGGATGAGATACCGGAGAGCAGTGCCGCCAATGGCGCGGTAACGGATTTTTCCGCCGCCGGCGGCGAGCCGCGCGCGGCGGATGCGAGGAACGAACGAGACGAACGGGACGACATGAACCGGGAAGCGGAAGCTTCGTCTCCGGTCGACCGCGACGAAGAAGCCTGGGGCGGAGACGGTGCGTATGGCGAAGAGCCCTACTTTTCTTCCTCTGCTTCCGGCGCGGCCGACGACGACGATCGGGATTTCCAGGAAATCCAGGCCGCGGCGTCAAAGCTTGCCGATCATCTGTCCTGGCAGTTGGGATTGACGCCTTTGTCGGACCGCGACCGCATTCTGGTGCGGATGTTGATCGAATCGCTCGACGAGGACGGCTATCTCACGCTTTCGCTCGAAGAGCTGGCGCAGATGCTGCCGGACGAGATAGGGGTCGAGCCGGAGGAATTGCGTGCCGCGCTCGGGATTCTGCAGCATTTCGACCCGGCGGGCGTCGGCGCGCGCAATGCGCAGGAATGCCTGTTGTTGCAGCTTGCCGCCCGTCGCGCCGAAGAAGGCGTTTCGGAAGAACGGGGTGAAAACGGAGCCGGAGACGGCGCTTTCGACCGTATTTACGATCTGGCGCGGGAAATCATCTCCGGCCACCTAGAACAACTCGCCGCGCGCGATTTCGCCTCGCTGAAAAAGCTCGCCGGCGGCGACGAGGAAACGCTGCGCGCGGCACACCGCCTCATCCTCAGCCTCAATCCCCGCCCCGGCGCGCAATATGCCACGCTGGAGGCGCGCTACATTACCCCGGACGTGGTCGTCAAGAAAATCCGCGGCGAGTGGCTGGCCCAGATCAATTCCGCGGCCTATCCGCGCCTGCGGGTCAACCGCCTGTATGCCGACATCTGTGCCGGACAGCGCGGTTCCGCGCTTTCGGGGCAGTTGCAGGAGGCGCGCTGGCTGTTGAAGAACGTGCAGCAGCGTTTCGATACCATCATCCGTGTCGCGCAGGAAATCGTGCGGCGGCAGCGGGGGTTTTTCGATTACGGCGAGGTGGCGATGCGGCCGCTGATCCTGCGCGAAATCGCCGAAACGCTGGGGCTGCACGAATCGACGATCTCGCGCGTGACGACGCAGAAATACATGGCGACGCCGCGCGGCATCTTCGAACTCAAGTATTTTTTCGGCAGCCACGTCGCCACCGATGTCGGCGGAGCCTGTTCGGCCACCGCGATCCGGGCGCTGATCAAGCAGCTGATCGCCGCCGAAAACAAGAAAAAACCCATTTCCGACAACAAAATCACCGAAATTTTAGGCCAGCAGGGAATCGTTGTTGCGCGCCGTACGGTTGCGAAATATCGTGAAATGCTCAACATCCCGCCGGCCAATCTGCGCAAGTCCCTCTAACAAGGAGTTTCACCATGAATCTGCAAATCAGTGGACATCACCTCGAAGTTACCCCGGCAATCCGCGAATACGTCACCAACAAGCTGGAGCGCGTCACCAGCCACTTCGACCACGTGATCGACACTACCGTCATCCTTTCCGTGGAAAAACTGAAGCAGAAGGCCGAAGTCACCGTTCGCGTGCGCGGGAAGGATATTTTCGTCGAGGCCGAGGACGGCGACCTCTACGCGGCCATCGACAACCTCGTCGACAAGCTCGACCGCCAGGTCCAGAAATACAAACGCAAAGCCCAGGACCATCATCGCGGCGAACGAATCGTCAACCATATCGCCGAATGAGTTCATAATCCGGCACAAGAACATTTTTTGGCCACGCCGCCCGCCGCTCCGCGCGGAGGGTAACCGCACGGAATGCAGAACGCGGAGCGGCGCGGCAAACGGTACAACGAAACGGCAAATCGGGATAAAAATGTTCTCGGGGCGGCAAGGCAGGACGCTTTGCCGCCTTCACGCTTTCTCAGGTTCTTTCCTCTTTTTCGAAAAATCTTTGAGAACTTCTCCATGGATTTCCGCGCGGCCTGCCGGTAACGAACCCCCCTGTATTTTTCGTCGTTTGCGACGTTAAGAATGTGGGGAGAAACGGCGCCGCTTTTTTGTTTTCCATTTCAATATGAGCCTTCTCGCACAAATCCTGCCTGCCGAAAACATCCTGCTCGACCTTGAAGCGAGCAGCAAGAAACGCGTTTTCGAGCAAGCCGGAATTATTTTCGAGAATAACCAGGGAATCGCACGCAGCCTGGTGTTCGACAGTCTGTTCGACCGTGAAAAACTCGGTTCCACCGGCCTGGGACAGGGCGTGGCCATTCCGCACGGACGCATCAAGGGCCTGAAGCAGGTAAAGAGCGCCTTTCTGCGGCTTGCCGCACCGGTGCCGTTCGAATCTCCCGACGGCAAGCCGGTGAGCATGCTGTTCGTGATGCTGGTGCCGGAACAGGCGAGCGAACAACATCTGCAGATTCTCTCCGAGCTGGCGCAGCGGTTTTCCGACCGGGAATTCCGCGAGCGTCTGGCGGCGGCGCCGGATGCCGCCGCCGTGCGTAAATTGTTCGAGTGAGCCGGCAGCAGGGTTGTCTTTGCCGCCGCTTTCCGTTTCCGGCGAATCGCGTAAGAATTGATGTTTTGCCGATATCGTCTCGCCGTGCTATTCGTATTGCCTTAGGCATGCCTTTATGCCCGGGGTTTTGCACGGTCCGCCATAAGCTTCGATAAGCTCCGTTTGCCAGAGGATTTTTTATGCGCCAGCTCAGCATCGCGCAACTGTACGAAGATCACCGGGAAAAGCTCGATCTCACCTGGCTGGCCGCAGTGGCGACGCACCGCCACATCGAACTTAAGCTCTCCGGCAATTACGGCGCCGACGTCGTCGGGCACCTGAACCTGATCCATCCCGAACGCCTGCAGGTATTCGGCCAGGCGGAAGCGGCATGGGCCGAGCGGATCAGTTCCAAGCACCTGACGGAGCAGATCAGCCAACTGATCGCCGAGCATCCGCCGGGCATCATCGTTGCCGATGGCGTGCCGGTGATGCCGGTGATCCAGGAATTGTGCGAGGAAAGCAGCACGCCGCTCTTTTCGTCGCCGCGTCCCTGTTCGGCGGTGATCGACCTGCTGCGGATCTATCTTTCGCGCCGGCTTGCCGATTCGACCTCGGTGCACGGGGTTTTCATGGACGTTTTCGGCATGGGCGTCCTGGTCATGGGCGATTCCGGCGTCGGCAAAAGCGAGCTGGCGCTCGAACTCATTTCACGCGGGCACGGGCTGGTTGCCGACGACGTCGTCGAACTGGCGCGGATCGCGCCGACGACCATCGAAGGCCGTTGTCCCGGGATGCTGCGCGATTACCTGGAAGTGCGCGGGCTGGGGCTGCTCAACATCCGCACCATTTTCGGCGAGACCGCCTCGCGGCGGAAAATGAAGCTCAAGCTGATCGTCTACCTGCAAAAGCCCGTTGCCGGCATCGATGCTCCGCGCCTGCCGCTGGATGCGCAAACGCAGCAGATTCTCGGCGTGCCGATCCGCAAGGTCGTCATCCCCGTCGCCGCCGGACGCAACCTCGCGGTTCTGCTCGAAGCCGCGGTGCGTAACCATATCCTGCAACTGCGCGGCATCGACAGCATGCAGGAATTCGTCAGCCGCCATCAGCGCGCCTTGTTCGAAGATGAATAGGGAAGTTTTTCTATATTCAGGTTAAATTTATTTCGGCTGTTGTAGCTGGATTGATTCAATAATTATTTTTATAAATCTGGAATATTGTGAAGCCGGATTCGCTTTGGCGGAACGTGTAGGGCTATTTTCCGGATTCCCGTCCGCGCGGGAATGACGGAAATTTCCACAGACGTTTCGTTTTGCAGGAAGCGGCAATACTCGAATATTCCACGGTCGGCATCAATGTGCCGACATCTTCCCATCGCCGCATTCCCGCATTCCCGCATCCCATTTCACACCGCTTTCGCGTTATGCGCCTGCTGGTCGGCCCAATAGCTTGAGCGCACCATCGGCCCGCAGGCGGCGCCGGAAAAGCCCATTTTTTTCGCTTCTTCTTCGTATATCCTGAAAATGTCGGGATGTACGTAGCGTTCCACCGGCAGGTGGTGCGTCGACGGCGCCAGGTATTGGCCGATGGTCAGCATCTCGACATCGTGCGCGCGCAGGTCGCGCATCACCGCCAGGATTTCGTCGTCGGTTTCGCCCAGGCCGACCATCAGCCCGGATTTGCTCGGAATTTGCGGATAGCGCCGCTTGAATTCGCGCAGAAAGGCGAGCGAATGCGCGTAGTCGGCGCCGGGACGGGCCTGGCGGTAGAGGCGCGGCACGGTTTCCAGGTTGTGGTTGAGGATGTCGGGCAATGCGTCGCCGAGAACGTCGAGCGCCGTTTCCATGCGGCCGCGGAAGTCGGGCACGAGGATCTCGATCGCCGTTGCCGGCGAGGCGGCGCGCACGGCGCGCACGACCGAAACGAAATGGCCGGCGCCGCCGTCGCGCAGATCGTCGCGGTCGACGCTGGTGATGACGACATAGGAAAGCTTCAGCCGCGCCACGCTCGCGGCCAGATGCGCCGGTTCCTCGGGGTCGGGCGGCAGCGGCTTGCCGTGGCCGACGTCGCAGAAAGGACAGCGGCGGGTGCAGATGTCGCCGAGGATCATGAAGGTCGCCGTGCCACGGCCGAAGCATTCGCCGATGTTGGGGCAGGCGGCTTCCTCGCAGACGGTATGCAGATGCTGCTCGCGCAGCATTTCCTTGATTTCGCCGAAGCGCCCCGCCTCGTTGCCGGCCTTGACGCGAATCCACGCTGGCTTTTTCAGCATTTCGTGCGGCACGATCTTGATCGGGATGCGCGCGGTCTTGGCGCCGCCCTTCTCTTTTTCACCGGCGTGTTTTTCGCTCATTGCTCGGATTCCTTCGTTTTTTTCATTCCGCACGCTTTTCTATTCCACACTCTCCAGGTAGCGGCACAGGTACGCAGGAAGCAGCGCCGCCACGTCGTCCGCGGAGAGCGCGATGCCCAGCGCGCGTGTTTGCGTTACCGCCATGCCGGCATAGCCGCAGGGATCGATCGCCGCGAACGGCGCGAGATCCATGTCTACGTTCAGCGCCAGGCCATGATAGCAACAGCCGTTCCTGATCCGCAGCCCGAGCGCGGCGATTTTCGCCTCGACCGTTTCGACCCCGTTTTCTCCCTCCCGTTCGAGGTCGATATAAATGCCGGGCGCGCCGGGGCGGCGGCGCGGCGCGGGCATGCCGGAAGGCAGGTGGTCGCGCAGAAAATCGATCACCGCCTCCTCCAGCAGCGTGACCAGCGCGCGCGCCTTGTAGCGGCGGCGGGTGAGGTCGAGCAGGGGATAGGCGACGACCTGGCCAGGGCCGTGATAGGTGATCTGCCCGCCACGATCAGTCTTGATCAGCGGGATGGCACGATTGGCACGATTGGCACGATTGGCACGATCGGCGCGGTCGGCCAGGAAATGCCCGATTCTTCCCGCCTGCCCCAGCGTATAGACGGGAAAATGCTCGGTGATCCAGATCTCGTCCGCGGTATCGCTCCCGCGCGCGGCGGTGAAGGCGCGCATCGCCTCCCAGACGGCAACGTATTCACTGCGGCCGAGATGACGAATCAGCATCGGCGGCGCGGGTCAGAGGACGACCTTGACCAGGGGGTGCGACGTCAGTTCGCGGTACAGGGCGTCGAGCTGGTCGCGCGAGGTGGCGGTGATGGTGCAGGTGAGGCTGATGTAGCGGCCCTCCCGGGAAGCGCGCATTTCCATCGTGCCGCCGTCGAAATCCGGCGCGTGCCGGGTGACGATCGTCAGCACCGCCTGCGCCAGTTCGTCTTCGGCGCGGCCCATGATCTTGAGCGGAAAGGCGCAGGGAAATTCAAACAAGGTTTCTTCGGTCATTGGCGTAGATCCCCGCGCCGGGGCGCATTTCAGTTGAACCAGAGGCGGATCGTGTCCCACAGTCGCCCGAAAAAGCCGGCTTCGGGAACGGTTTGCAGCGCAACGGCCGGATATTCTCCGAAGGGCTTGCCGTCGATGCTGATTTTCACCGTGCCGACCCGCTGTCCGGCGTTCACCGGGGCCAGCAGCGGCTGCTGCGATACCAGTTGCGATTCGACCTTGCGCGCCTGATCCTTCGGAACGGTGACCACCAGGTTTTCGGCGAATCCCGCCTTCACCGTGTTTTCCGCGCCCTTCCAGACGCGCAGTTCGGAAATCGGCTGCTGTGCCGCGAAGAGCTGCACCGCGTCGAAGAACTGGAAGCCGTAGTTGAGCAGTTTCTGCGATTCCGGCCCGCGCGCGCTCTGGTTCGGCGCGCCGAGCACGACGGAAATCAGGCGCCGCGGACCGCGCTTGGCCGAGGCGATCAGGCAGTAGCCGGCGTTTTCCGTCCAGCCGGTCTTCATGCCGTCGACACTCGGATCGGACCACAGCAGGCGATTGCGGTTCTCCTGGCGGATCTTGTTGTAGGTGAATTCCTTGATCGAATAGTAGGCCGCGTATTCGTTCGGAAAATCGCGGATCAGCGCCGTCGCCAGCGTCGCCAGATCGCGCGCGGTGCTGTAGTGTTTGGGATCGGGCAGGCCGGTGGTGTTGGTGAAGTGGGTATTCTTGAGTCCCAGGCGTTGCCCCTCGCGATTCATCATCTGCACGAAAATCGCCTCGTCGCCCGAGATCGCCTCGGCCAGCGCGACACAGGCATCGTTGCCGGACTGGACGATCATGCCCTTGATCAGATCCTCGACCTTCACCTGGGTGCCGACCTGGATGAACATCCGCGAGGCCCCGGTCATTCCGGTGCGCCAGGCCTTCTCCGAAACGGTCACGTTCGTATCCGGCCTGATCTTGCCTTCCTTCAGCGCCGCGAAGGTGAGATAGGCGGTCATCAGCTTGGTCAGCGAGGCAGGCTCGATCCGCTCGTCGGCGGCCTGGGCGACCAGCGTCTGCCCGGAAGTGAAGTCGTACAGCAGCCACGATTTCGCTGCCAGCGCGGGCGGTGCCGGGGGCTGTTGCGCAAGGGCGAAAGGAGCTGCCAGGAGAGCGGCGATGGTCAGAACGACAAAACAGAAAGCCGGAAAGATGCGGGCGGAAATACGGGCGGAAATATGGGCGGGATGGGGAAACGGTATGGGCATTGGGAAGGTTTTCCTTCTGAGAACCATGGGGGAAGCGGCGATTATAACAAGCCCGGCATGCTCTCTTTTTTACGGGATGTGACGGAAGCGATTCTATATTTATATAATAATTATGTTTTATACGTGGCTACAGAAAAAGAATAAAATTTCATTTTGATTTGGAAATTCATTCTCTCGGCAGCGCCCGGACCCGGTACCAGAGGATGCCGCCGATCACCAGCGCGGCGGCGACGAGACTGGCGACGATTGCGATCCAGAACCCGGAGACCCCCAGCGGCGGGGGCGCCGCGAACGTCAGCCACCAGCCGCCGCCCAGCCCGATTCCCCAGAAGCAGGTGATGTGCGCGAGCATTGGCAGGAAAGTGATCTTGTAGCCGCGCAGGGCGTACGCGGCGACCGTCTGCACCGAATCGAAGAACTGGTAGACCGCCACGTAGCCGATCAACCCGAGCGCGACGGTACGCACGGCCTCGTCGTCGCTGCCCAAGGCCACCAGCGGCGGCGCGAAAAACCACAGCAAAGCGCCGAGCAGGGTCGAAAGCGCCGCCGCCAGCACAATGCCCGCCGCGACGACGACGCGCGAACGATGCCACTGCCGCGCGCCGGCTGCCTGCCCGACCTCGGCCAGCGTCGCCAGCGCCAGTGCCAGCGGCAGCATGTAACAGACGGCGGCGATGTTGGCGACGATGCGATGCCCGGCGACCACGGCGGCGCCGAGCGGCGTGAGGAACAGCGCGATCAGCGTAAACGACGTGATCTCCACGAACGCCGACAGGCCCATCGGTAGCCCCAGCCGCAGCATCTCGCGGAACGCGGCCAGGCGCGGCGCCTGCCAGTCGGAAAACGGGCGGTAGCGCGCGAACGTGCGGGCAAGGAACAGCGCCGCGCACGCCAGTTCGAAAAGATTGACCGCGACGTTGGAAATCGCGCATCCCAGCGCGCCGAGGCTGCCCCAGGGCATGCCGAACGCGCCGTTGGCGAGCGTCCACGCCAGCAGCGCGTGGATCAGCGTGCCGACGAAGCTGATCACCATCAGCGGCCGCGGATGCCCCAGGGCGCTGCAAAAATAATAGAAAGTGCGGTAAAACAACGCCGCCGGCACGCCCCAGGCGAGAATATGCAGGTAATCGCGCAGCTTCTCCTCCACCGCCGGCTCGACGCGGGCGAAAGCAAGCAGCGGATCGGGGTAGACCAGGAGTAAAATCCCCGGCACGGAGAGCACCAGCGCCAGCCAGAATGCCTGTTGCAAGGCGCCCGCGACGCGGTGATGTTCCTTCGCACCCACGAGATGGGCGACAATCGGGGCCACGGCCTGCAAAATGCCGACCAGCGCGAACAGGATTGCGACATAAATGCCGCTGCCGACGGCGACCGCGGCGAGATCCTCGGTGGCGTAATGGCCGAGGACGACCGTGTCGACGATCATCATCCCGATGGAGGCGATCTGGGCGACCAGAATCGGCCACGCGAGCGTGGCGATGCGTTGGGTTTCGCGGCGGAACATGAACTGAAGCAGTGAAATGAAGCAACAAATGAAGCAATGAAGGGGGCGGGCAGAAGTATCTCATGCCGCGCCGAAAGAGACCTCAAGAGGCGGAAAAAGCGTCCGGAATAAAATCCGGAACGGCCCGTCTCCAGTGAAAAACGCTGTAAAGGAGTTTTTTCGATGTCGATGTCGAATCCGCTTGATCCGATCGAAACCGCCAGCCGCGATGAACTCGCCGCCCTGCAATTGCAGCGCATGCGCTGGTCGCTGGCGCATGCCTACGCGAACGTTCCGCATTACCGGAGAAAATTCGACGCCCTCGGCGTTCACCCGGACGACCTGAAACAGCTCGAAGACCTCGCCAGATTCCCCTTCACGACCAAGCAGGATCTGCGCGAAAACTACCCGTTCGGAATGTTCGCCGTGCCGCGCGGCGAAGTGGTGCGGGTGCATGCCTCCTCCGGCACGACCGGCAAGCCCACCGTCGTCGGCTACACGCGCGAGGACATCGACGTCTGGTCCGAGGTCATGGCGCGCTCGATCCGCGCCGCCGGCGGCAAGCCGGGCGACATCGTCCACGTCGCCTACGGCTATGGCCTCTTCACCGGCGGGCTGGGCGCGCACTACGGCGCCGAGCGCCTGGGATGCACGGTGATCCCGATGTCCGGCGGGCAGACCGAGAAACAGGTGCAATTGATCAGCGATTTCCGCCCCGACATCCTGATGCTGACGCCTTCATACATGCTCAATCTGGCCGACGAATTCAAGCGGCAGGGGCTGGACCCGAGAGGCGCCGGCATCCGCATCGGCATTTTCGGCGCCGAACCCTGGACCGGCGCGATGCGCGGCGAGATCGAAAACGTTTTCGACATCGACGCGATCGACATATACGGCCTTTCCGAAGTGATGGGGCCCGGCGTCGCCAACGAATGCATCGAAACCAAGGACGGCCCGGTGATCTGGGAAGATCATTTCTATCCTGAAATCGTCGATCCCGAAACCGGCGCCGTGCTGCCCGACGGCGAGCCCGGCGAGCTGGTCTTCACCTCGCTCACCAAGCGCGCGCTGCCGATGATCCGCTACCGCACCCGCGATCTGACCCGGCTTCTGCCGCCGACGGCGCGTTCGATGCGGCGCATGGACCGCATCACCGGCCGCTCCGACGACATGCTGATCGTCCGCGGCGTCAACGTCTTCCCGTCGCAGATCGAGGAATTGATCCTGAAGCGCGAAAAGCTTTCGCCGCATTACCTGATCGAAGTCTGGCGCGACGGCCACCTGGACGCGCTGACGGTGCACGTCGAGATGAAACCGGAGTACGAATACGCTTCGCCCGTGGACAAGGAATACGCCGCCCGCGACCTGCAGCACCACATCAAATCCTACATCGGCATTTCCACCCAGGTGCGCGTCGTCGATGTAGGCGGGATCGCGCGCTCGATGGGCAAGGCCACGCGCGTCGTCGACAAGCGCGACAGTTTCCGCTGAGCTGTTCGCGAGTCGACAAACAGATTGGCATGAACGGGCGTGTCGGAACAGCGGGCGAGGGGCGCCCGGACGGCACTGCGCTCAGAGGACTCAGGGGAAATCCGGACGTACAAAAAAATCCCCGCGCATGAAACGGGCGGGGGTATAATCCCCGCGTTTTTTTCCCGACACGCGGTATTTTCCTTCGCGGCAACCATAAAAAAGACAACAAGAGGCAGGCGGGCGAAAGGATCGAAACGGGAAAAACAAAGGGGGCACTCCACGGAGTGTGGTGAATTCTGGCTTGCGGGTTCTCTTCTCGGGGAGTAACGGGGAATGCTGCTCTGGTTCGTGGTGTTGTACCTCATCGTCTCGATCTGCATCGGGCTGTTCGCCGCCACGCGCGTTCATAACACCAAGGATTTCGCGGTTGCCGGGCGCCATCTGCCGCTGCCGGTGGTGACGGCGACGGTATTCGCAACCTGGTTCGGCGCCGAGGCGATTTTCGGCGTCTCCGCCACGTTCGTCCGCGAAGGTCTGGGCGGCGTCGTCGCCGATCCGTTCGGCGCTTCCATGTGCCTGATCATCGCCGGCTTCTTCTTCTCCACCAAGCTCTACAAGCTGAACGTCCTCACGCTCGGCGACTATTTCCGCGGCCGCTACAACCGCACGGTCGAGATCCTGACCACGATCTGCATCATCGCCGCCTACCTGGGCTGGGTATCGGCGCAGATCAAGGCGCTGGGGCTGATTTTCAACGTGCTCACCGACGGCCAGGTCAGCCAGACGGCCGGAATGATACTCGGCGCGGCGATCGTCCTTACCTATACCACCGTCGGCGGTATGTTCTCCGTCGCCATCCTCGACTTCGTACAGATGAGCGTCATCATGGGCGGCATGCTCTACATCGCCTATCTCGTCTCGGGCATGACCGGCGGCGTCGGCGCGGTCGTCGCGCACGCGAACGAAGCCGGCAAGCTCGACTTCTTTCCCAAGGGGGACTGGAAAACCTGGGTCGCCTTCATCGGCACCTGGATGACGATGATGCTCGGCTCGATACCGCAGCAGGACGTCTTCCAGCGCATCACTTCGGCCAAGAGCGCGAAAGTGGCGATGGGCGGCTCCGTGCTGGGCGGCTCGATCTATTTCGTCTTCTGTTTCGTACCCATGTTCATCGCCTATTCGGCGACGCTGATCGATCCGACGCTGTTCAACCAGCTGCTCGACACCGACTCGCAACTGGTACTGCCGACGCTGGTGCTGCAACACACCCCCGTCTTCGCGCAGGCGATCTTCTTCGGCGCCGTGCTCTCGGCGATCATGAGCTGTTCCTCGGCAACGCTGCTCGCCCCTTCGGTGGCCTTTTCCGAAAACATCGTGCGCGGCTTCATGCCCGGCATGGACGACCAGAAATTCCTGCGCGTGATGCGCATCTGCACCGTCTGCTTCACCCTCGTCGTGCTCGGGTTCGCGCTGAACACCAACGCCTCGATCTTCCAGATGGTCGAAAGCGCCTACAAGGTCACGCTGGCCGGCGCCTTCGTGCCGCTCTTCTTCGGCGCCTTCTGGAAGCGCGCCACGACGCAGGGCGCGCTGGCGGCGATCATCGGCGGCATCGCGGCGTGGCTGATCGTCGACTTCTCGCTCGGCGAGGAAAGCCCGGTGCCGGCGCAACTGATCGGGCTCGGCGTCTCCGCCCTCAGCATGATCGCCGGTTCGCTGCTGCCGCAATGGATCGGCGAATCGCCCTCGCTGCACCACGAGGAAGCGCAGGAAGCGCAGGCCGAAATCGCGGCCCGCTTCCACGGCGAGCCTTGACGCCCGGCCGTATCCGCGAATACCCTGCCTTTACTTACGCTCCGTTCCTTCGTCCGCTCGCGGGGGTGAAGGAAATGCCGGAAAATAAAAAACAAGGCAGGAAAAAGATGGATTCACCCACAGCGCCCGGCGCCGCAGACAGCGCTTCCACACCGTTTTCGGAGCCTCCGCAACCCGGTGCGCGCGCCGGCGGGCATGAGGAACCCCTCTCCTCCCCCCGTCATTCCCCGCTGCCGCGCTATCTGGCGCTGGCCTATTTCTTCCTGATTCTCTACGCCAGCCTGCACCCGTTTTCCGGCTGGCGCGACAAGGGAATTCCGTTTTTTGCCTTTCTGCACACCGATTGGCCGCGCTGGTGGACCGGCTTCGATTTCGGCGTCAACATCGCCGCCTACCTGCCGCTCGGGTTTCTCTGCGCCCTGTGGTTCAGGGGACGGCTGGGGCGCTGGTTCGGCGCGCTTGCCGCGATACTCCTCTGCTCGCTCCTGAGCATGAGCATGGAAGCGACGCAGACCCTGCTGCCGACCCGCGTTTCCTCGAACCTCGACTTCTGGACCAATTCCATCGGCGGCTTCTGCGGCGTCGTACTCGCGCTGATCTTCGGCACCCGGCTGTTCGAAAAAACGGCGCTTCTGCAACGGCGCCTGATCGCGCCGCTGCCGTATGCCGAATTCGGGCTGACGCTGCTCGGGTTGTGGCTGCTGGCGCAACTGTCGCCGGAAATCCTGCTCTTCGGCACCGGCGACATGCAGTACCTGTTCGCCTCTTCCACCCTGCCGCAGGAAGCGGAAGCCGCACTTTCCTCTTCTTCCTCCGATGCCGTTTTGCCGCTGCCGCTGATCCCTTACGCCGCGCATCGCTTTTTCATGCTCGAAACCGCGATCACCGCCTTCAACACGATCGCCATCGGACTCTTCGTACGGACATTGGTGACGGAGCGGATACCGGTGAAGACGCTGCTCTCGGTCCTGTTCTTCTTTTTCCTCGCCGCGCTTTCCATCCGCACGCTCGCGGCGGCGGTACTGATCGGACCGGCGGACGCCTTCGCCTGGCTGACGCCGGGCGCCGCCTGCGGCCTGATCGCGGGCCTGCTGCCGCTGTTCGTGCTGCTGCGCCTGCCCGTGCCGTGGAGCCTGGCGGTTGCCGGCCTGGCGCTTTTCCTGGCGACGGTGCTGGTCAACCTGATCCCGGAAAACCCCTATTCCACCGCCGCGCTCACCACCTGGCGACAGGGGCATTTCCTCAATTTCAACGGCCTGACCAGGCTCGTCGCGAGCTTCTGGCCCTTTCTCGCCCTGCCCTGCTTCGTGCTCCTGGGCCACCGGCGGCAGGGACTATAATCCGGCGGATCGGCTGCGGGAAATTACCGCTTTGAAATGAGCATTCGGTTCTTGCGCGTGGGCACGCTGCGCTTTGCCCTCCCTGGCCGCCGCCGGGATAAAATTTTCATTGGCGCGTCATTCATGTAATGGATGTAGGGTGGGCAAAGCGCAGCGTGCCCACGCGGAATACCTCGGTCCGGCCAAACCGTAAACGCTTATTTTCCATATTAAATAAAATATTGTTTCTTTATTGTAGTTAGTTTAATACATGGATTAATTTTGAAATTAGAATTCACCTCATGAGCTACTTCCGCCATCACGTTTTTTTCTGCTGCAACCAGCGCCCCGAAGGCGAAACCTGCTGCGCGGCGCAAGGCGCCGTCGCGGCGCAGACCTACGCCAAGGACCGCATCCGCGAACTCGGCCTCAAAGGCGCCGGCAAAGTGCGCATCAACAAGGCCGGCTGCCTCGACCGCTGCGACGATGGCCCGATCCTCGTCATCTACCCCGAAGGTGTCTGGTATACCTACGTCGATAACGAAGACATCGAAGAAATCATTCAGGAACACATTCTCAACGGCCGCATCGTCGAACGCCTGAAACGCTGACCTTCACGGACCTACCACAGACCCACCGCAGACTTCATCCATGCAGACCGCCCCATCCCCCAAAATCCGCAGCGAGAAAATCCGCATCCCCGGCCCGGCGGGTGCAATCGAAACCATCGTCGACACGCCCGCCGAGGAAGGAGCATCGGGAGCGTTGCATGAATTGCATGAATTGCGTGGAATTGCCCTCGTCTGCCACCCTCATCCGCTTTTCGGCGGTGCCAATACGAACAAAGTGGCGCAAACGCTGGCGCGCACCCTCGTCGGCCTCGGCTACTGCGCGCTGCGCCCGAATTTCCGCGGCGTCGGCGGCAGCGAAGGCGACCACGATCACGGCCACGGCGAAACCGAAGACATGCTGGCCGTCCTGGACGAAGCGCACCGCGCCTTCGGCACCGACCTGCCGGTCGTGCTCGCCGGCTTCTCGTTCGGCGCCTACGTCCAGACCCGCGTTGCCGAGCGCCTCGCCGCCGCCGGCACGCCGGCCAGGCGCCTGGTGCTGGTCGGCACCGCCGCCGGCCACGTCGAAGGCGAACGGCAATACCCCACCGGCCCCGTTCCGGCGGACACCATCGTCATCCACGGCTCCAGGGACGAAACGGTCGCGCTCGCCAACGTCCTGGCCTGGGCGGAGCCGCAGGAACTGCCCGTGATCGTCGTTCCCGGCGCCGACCACTTCTTCCACCGCCGGCTGCACATCATCCGCAACATCGTCGTCGGCGCCTGGCGCGACTGACGCCCGGCTTTGGCGAGGGCTTCATGACATTAAGACGTCCGCAATGTGAAATCCGTATTAATTTTGAGTCATGACGAGAACAGAGGGCTAGGCTCAGGACTCATTAAAGAGGGGAGGATGTAGAATGGCCGGCAGGAGAAGAAATGAAACATCTGTTCTGGCTATCGGATTCGCAACTGAAAAAGATATCCCCCTATTTCCTAGCATCGCATGGAGTTCCCCAGGTTGATGATAAGCGCGTTATCAGCGGGATCATTCATGTGCTGCGTAACGGCCTGCAGTGGCGGGATGCGCCAAGGGAGTACGGTCCTTACAAGACCCTCTATAACCGCTTCATTCGCTGGAGCCGCATGGGTATCTTCAATCAGATCTTTGCTGCCCTGGCCAGTCAGCATCGCGGCACAAGGCGTTTGATGATTGATGCCACGCACCTTAAAGCACATCACACCGCAGCTAGCCTGCTAAAAAAAGGGATGTTTCCCGCTGTCTTGGCCGTACCAAAGGCGGCTTGAATTCGAAGCTGCATGTGGTTTGTAACGAACAAGGCAAACCGGTTCAAATACTGCTGACGGCCGGTCAGGTCAGTGACTATCAAGGAGCCGTCGCACTCTTGCCTGAGCTGCCGCAGGCTGAGGAACTGCTGGCTGATCGTGGTTACGATGCCGATTGGTTCAGAGAGGCTCTTCGTCAAAAAGGCATTACCCCATGCATTCCGCCGAAACGGAATCGGAAGATACCGCATAGCTACGACAAAGAACTCTATAAAAAACGACACATCATCGAGAATTTGTTTGCCAGGCTCAAGGATTGGCGACGTATTGCTACTCGGTATGAACGCTGTGCGCATACCTTCTTCTCCGCTATCTCTATCGCTGCCTCCGTCATCTTCTATCTCAATTAATGAGTCCTGA
>JAVBTC010000029.1:0-12589 GCA_031556405.1 Rhodocyclaceae bacterium | reverse complement strand
GGCCAATCCGCGCTGCCCGAATGCGTGCCGGATGCCGAACCGCCCATTCCGTCCTACCCCGATCTGAGTGAAGTGAGCGGCCAGGCGCAAGCCAAGCGCGCCCTCGAAATCGCCGCCGCCGGCGCCCATTCGCTGTTGTTTTCCGGCCCGCCAGGCAGCGGAAAATCGATGCTCGCCGCGCGCCTTCCAGGCCTTCTGCCACTGCTGCCGAACCGCGCCGCGCTCGAATCCGCCGCCGTCCTCTCGCTCAACGGCCAGTTCCGGCCCGAACATTTCGGCACCGTTCCCTACCGCAGCCCGCACCACTCCGCCTCATCGGCGGCACTGATCGGCGGCGGCAGCATACCGCGCCCGGGCGAAATATCGCTTGCGCACCACGGCGTTCTGTTTCTCGACGAACTGCCCGAATTCGACCGGCGCGTGCTCGAAGCCCTACGCGAGCCGCTCGAAAACGGCCGCATCCATATCTCACGCACCGCGCGCCAGGCTGAATTCCCGGCCCGTTTCCAGTTCGTCGCGGCAATGAATCCCTGCCCCTGCGGCTGGCACAGCGACCCGTCCGGGCGCTGCCGCTGCACGCCGGACCGGGTTTCACGCTACCGCGAGAAACTTTCCGGACCGCTGCTGGACCGCATCGATCTCGTCGTCGAAGTTCCCGCCGTTCCACCCGTCGCGTTGCAGGCCGCGCCCGACGGAGAACCGACGCCCGCCGTGCGCGAACGCATCGCGCGGGCGCGACGGCGCCAGGAGGAACGCCAGGGAAAATGCAACGCGGCGCTCTCGGTCAAGGAAATCGATCGCCACTGCGCGCCGGACACCGCCGGCGCGGCATTGCTCACACGCGCCGCCGACCGGCTCAACCTTTCTGCACGCGCTTTTCACCGTATCCAGAAGGTCGCGCGCAGCATCGCCGATCTGGCCGGAGAATCGCAGATAGGTGCCGCGCACGTCGCCGAGGCGGTGCAATATCGAAGGCACGGGCGGGATTGAATACACAGACGGCCTTACGTGCAGACACGTTCGCCTGGTCCGCCCCACAAGGCGGCAGGACGAATTCTCTTCAGATGGAAGAGTGTGGAAACAGGGAAATGGATTCCGGCCTAAACCGCTCCACCCTGCGAATCCTTCCGCGCAAGCACGAGTTGCATGGCGCATCGGCGTTCCGGCGGGAGGCCATGCTCGGCCTCGTTCCGCAACACCTTTCGTAAACGTTCGTCCAGCGCGGCCTCGTCGACGACGGCAAATCCGAGCCCGCTGTAGAACCCCTCGTTCCACCCGACATCTCTGAAGGTGCTGAGCGTCAGGCGTCGCAAGCCGTGATCGCGCGCATGGATCTCCCCCCGCCGCATCAGTCGTCGGCCGATGCCGCGTCCCTGGCAATCGTGGCGAACCGCCAGCAGCCAGATATGCAAGTCGGCACCGAAGCATTCGGCGTTGAGGAAACCCACGACATCCCCCCGCTCATCGACCGCCGCCCATGCCGTTCCCGCAGCGACGGCGGTACGATGCGTTTCAGCCGGCGTGACCGTATCGTCGGCAATCCAGGCAAGCTCGGAGATGGTACGGAAAATCGTTCCCGCGGAACGTTCGATGGCGGGAAAATGATCCGTATCGGGAATCCGCGCGGGTCTGATCTCAATCGTTATGGCTGTATACCGGGGAGCGTGGAACGAAGAATTGTTTCACAATCTTCGATTCCCGCCGCGCGGGAATACCTCCGCGCAGGCGAGCCTGAATCCCTCATCTATTTCAACGACGCCAGATCGATCACGAAGCGATACTTGACGTCGCTCTTCAGCATACGTTCATAAGCTTCGTTGATTTTCTGAATCGGAATCAGCTCAATGTCGGAGACGATATTGTGCATCGCGCAGAAATCGAGCATTTCCTGCGTTTCGCGGATGCCGCCGATCAGCGAGCCGGCGAGCTGGCGACGCCTGTTGATCAACGTGCCGATGTCCGGCGACGGATGGCCGTGCTCGGGCAGCCCGACGAGGCACATCGTGCCGTCGCGCTTCAGAAGCCGCAGATAATCGTCGAGTTTGTGCGAAGCGCCGGCGGTATCGAGGATGAAATCGAGGCTGTTGGCATGCGCCTTCATCTCCTCGGGATTTTTCGAAATCACTACTTCGTCGGCGCCGAGGCGCCGGGCATCGTCGGCCTTACCGGCGCTGGTGGTAAACAGCGTGGTATGCGCTCCGAATGCATGCGCGAGCTTGAGCGCCATGTGTCCGAGACCGCCCAGGCCGACGACGCCGACGCGCGAGCCTTTGCCCACACCCCAGTGGCGCAGCGGCGAATAAGTGGTGATCCCGGCGCAAAGCAGCGGCGCGGTCGCGGCCAGATCCAGGTTTTTCGGAATCCGCAGAGTAAAGCTCTGATCGACGATGATGGATGTGGAATAGCCGCCGTAAGTCACCGTGCCGGTATGTGTGTCGTGGCTATTGTAGGTAAGCACCATGCCGTGCTGACAATACTGTTCCAGTCCATCCTGACACTCGGGACAAGTGCGGCAGGAATCGACCATGCAGCCGACTCCGGCCAGATCTCCGGGCTTGAACGCGCGCACGGCGCTGCCGACCTTGACCACCTCGCCAACGATTTCATGACCCGGCACGACGGGGTAAATGGTATTTCCCCATTCGTTCTTCACCATGTGCAGGTCGGAATGGCAAACGCCGCAATAACGGATCGCGATCGATACATCGTGCGGACCGAGGGCGCGCCGTTTGAAAGAAAAAGGTTCGAGTTCCGCCGTGGCGCTGTGCGCGGCGTAACCAAGCGTTTTCATCATGATGCATCTCCTGGCAAAAAATGATTTTGAGACAAATTTACGATCTTGACATTATAACCCCAACAGCATGCGGACGGCCGCGCATGCTGCCATCGTCATTTTCTTTTCTCCGATATCCCGCGCTGCGTCAGCGGTGTCAACGCCTTGGAACGCGCCTTGGCATCGCGCCATTGCGGCAGAATCAGACGCATCCCGCGCACGCGCTTCACCGCGCGCAGCAGATAGACGGCACCGGCGAATGCCCACCAGCGGTCGCCGGCGCATTCAAGAAAACGCCAGCGATGCAACCACTGCACGCTTTCGCAATACGGCGCGTAACGGCCGAAATTGCCGCGCTCGACTTCGAAACCGAGCAATTGCAGCCAATCCTTGAGCCGCAGCAGCGAAAGATACTGGCCGCGCCACGGAAACGCCTCCGCTCGGCCCGAAACGCGCCGCAGGGAACGCTCGAGGCCCCACAGTGAATGTGGATTGAACCCGGCAATCACCAATTGACCTTCGGGAATCAGGATACGTTCGACTTCGCGCAGAATCTGATGCGGTTCCCGATGAAATTCAAGCACGTGCGGCAGAATGACGAGATCGATGCTGTTGGCGGCGAACGGCAGCGAAGAAAGCTCGCAGTGCACGTCGACCGGCCCCTCTCGTCCGGCACGCTGGCGCAACGGAATCCGGCTCGGAGCGAGGAAATCGCGTTCCGCCAGTCCCAGTTGCAACGCATTGAAGCCGAAAACGTCCGCAATCAGCGGTTCAATCCGCATCATTTCCCAATCGAGAAGGTAACGCCCTGGCGCGGTATCGGCCCAGCTTTGCAGGGAGGCGGGCAATGGAGACAATGGCGGCAATGGCGGTATCGGCGACATTGGCGATAATGGAGCTTGTCCTTCCATTTCTCCTTCTCTTTCCCGAAGCATTTTCCGGAGTTCGATCGAATGCAGAAATCCGACAACAGGCCCGGGGTGGAACACGCCGTTGAGCCTCGCATCGCCCCCATCCCCTCCATCCCCGTTCCTATCCCCATTCCCGCTTTTTCCGATAACTACATCTGGCTCATCGCCCACGCCGGCAGCGCCATCGTCGTCGACCCGGGCGATGCGGCGCCCGTGCTGTCCGCGCTCGAAACCGCCGGCCTCACGCTCACCGCGATCCTGATCACGCATCATCACGCGGATCATCAGGGCGGCGTCGCCGCGCTGGTCGAACGCTGGCAACCGGAGGTTTTCGGCCCTGCGGAGGAATCCATTGCCTGTCTGACACGGCCTTTGCGCGGCGGCGAGGAAATCGAGATTCCCGGTCTGGCGCTTACCTTCTCCGTATTCTCCGTTCCCGGCCATACACGCGGCCACCTGGCCTATTATGGGGCAGGATCCCTGTTCTGTGGCGACACGCTGTTCGCCGGGGGCTGCGGACGCATTTTCGAAGGCACTCCACGGCAAATGGCGGCTTCGCTCGCCGCTCTGGCGGCCCTTCCGGACGAAACGCGCGTCTACTGCGCACACGAATATACCGCCGCCAATCTTCGTTTCGCGCTCGCCGCCGAACCGGGGAATTCCTCGTTGCGTCGCCGTGTTGCGGAAGTCACGGCGTTGCGTGAAGCCGGGCGGCCGACGCTGCCTTCACTGTTGTCCGAGGAAAAGGCGACCAATCCGTTCCTGCGCTGCCGCGAACCCGAAATCATCGCTGCGGCACAAAATTTTCTGGTACGCGAATCCTTGCCGGAAGCACGGGACGAAACGGAAATTTTCGCCGCGCTACGCGCCTGGAAAGACCGCTTTTAGCGGATCGCCCTTATTGATTTCTCCCGCCGCATCGTCAACTCTTTCCGGCGCTGTGCGCCTCGTACCCCGACGCGCAGACGAGGATCGGCACGTAGGCGATAGCGGAGCGTTTATTGCCCCGCTCTCGACTCTTTCGACGCGCCGTCCCTGGGCAGAATATCTTTTTGCGTTTCGAACGCCCCGGTCTCGGTGACCAGAATGCGACGAACGCAATTGCGTCCGGCCTGCTTGGCCTGATTGAGCGCCAGCAGGGTGGCATCGATCAGCATATCCGGGCGGTTTTCGGCGCTGACGACACAGGCGGCGACGCCGAAGCTGGCGGTGATGTAGCCATAGGGTGACGTATCGTGCGGCAATTGCAGATCCGTCAGCGCGCGGCGGATACGTTCGGCGACGAATGCCGCGCCGGTAATTCCGGTCATCGGCAGCAGCACGGCGAATTTCTGACCGCCGTAACGGGCAACCGAATCGCCGCCGCGTTCCATCGAACCGCCAAACAGCCGCGCGATGCGGCGCAGGGTTTCGTCCGCGGCAACGTGCCCGACAATGCTGTTATAAGCGTCGAAATGATCGATGTCGCACATCACCAGCGCCAGGTCGCTCTTCTGCCGCGCCGAACGCCGCCATTCGCGTTCGAGCATTTCCTCGAAATGCGCGCGGCTGGCCAGTCCGGTAAGCCGGTCGAGAGAGCTCAAGCGTTTCAATTCATGATTGGCGGTGTCGAGTTTATGCGTGAGCACCACGAGAGAATTGCTCATCTGCATGAAGCGCCGCAAAAATGCCATTTTTGCCGCCAGTTCCGTATCGTCGACCGGTTTGTAGACGACATCGTCGACTCCATTCTCGAGCGCCCCCTTCAACGCTTCCGGCACCGTCGCGCCACGAGGCACCATCAGAAAAACCGGAGTCCATTTGCCCGGAGTTTCCAGCGCCCGGATGCCACGCACGAAGTCAATGACGTTCTCTTCCGAAAAGGCCAGATCGAGCAGGACGAGATCGGGCTGTTCGACAAGATATAAATCGAGCACATCCTGAACCGAGGCGGCGGAAATCATCATCATCCCGGTTTCCGCCAACAGGCGAAAAAGCTCGGGGGCTTCGGGAGAATTGTCGGCGATGAGTGTTTTCATGATTTTGGAAACCGATGAAGTCAAATAAAGGTATTGGATTTTATTGTTGTTGCACTGCCGATTGTGCCGATTGCCGGCGCATTTCCAGAGTCAGATCGTCGAAAATGGTTTGGAGCGCGATTCCGAGAACCTCTCCGTAAGCTCTCGCCAGAACCTCCGGCACTTCGGAAACATCCGTTTGTGGAAGTACCCGCCGCTCCGTGATACCTCGCTCAAAGACGACATTATGCCCTTTTTCTTCCTGTCTCATCAGTACATAGTAAATACTCAAAACGGCGGCCGGTGTCCGTTTGTTGCGGAAATCGCCGTACAGTTCAATCACTTCGAGATTGAGTATGTAGGAACCTCCTCCGGTGCCGCTTTCGCCGGCGTCATCCCCTTTCGGATATATTCCCTTCCCGCGCCAATATTCGACCGCCGCCTCCCGCAATAATTCTCGCGGCGGCGCGGCAAACCCATGGTAATAGTCCGTCTCGTAGCGCGCCTCGTCGACGCGATAAACAAAAGCGCGGCCGGAAAAGGGCGCGGCGACGGAAAAGGTTCCAAGGCGCATGCGCACGGCAGCGTCTTTCATCGTTTCCATTTCTTTCGCCGCCTCCGCCGACGGCCGGGGGAAAGAAAGCGGAATCAGGTAGGCGCTACGCTCCGGCGCCGGCTGCTAAAAACCGCCGCAGGCGCCCAACTGGGTGCAGAAGAAAGAAAACGCCAGCACCCGAAACGGACGTCGCGACGGGAAGAGGAACGAAACGGAATGACTGCACCGCCGGGCGTTCATTGCACATGCTCCATCGTTGCGGATTCATTCCGGGCCGGAGTCCGCGGTTGAACGCCAGGCTGAAGCGCGGTCGGCCGCGGCGGCGGGTCGCCGAAAAGCACCCCTGCCGGATACTGTCTCGCATCTTCCGACAACGCGCGCAGATTCTCCGAAGTCTGGCGGAGATTCTCGATCAGCGCATCGACGTCGGGCTCCTTCTCGGCAAGCAGCCGTTGCAGCATCCCGACCGTCGCTTGCAGTTTCTTCAGGGTCGCGACGGCCTCACGCGGCAAACTCTGCATTTCCGGACTGGATACCACCCGTTGCAGTTGATCGACCGTCCCCGCCAGTTCGCGCGGCAGGCGGCGCGTATCGGGATCGGCAAGCAACCGGTCGAGGCGCTGCGCGACACTGCGGATTTCCGCCGTCGTCGCCTGAAAATCCTTGCTCAATACCCTTGGTTCGATCTCCTTCGCTTTCTGGTTGAGCGTCAGCGCCAGCGCATTGAGATTGTCGATCAACGCCGACAGGTTGATTTTTCCCAGTTGCGTAATCAGGGTCTCGCTCGCACGCAATACCTGATGCACGGTGCTGGGAACGGAAGGAACATAAAGATTCCTGGGTTCCCAATCGATGGGCAGTGCCTTGAAACGTTCCGCCCCGACGAAATCGAGCTCGACAAACAACACGCCGGTAATACCCTGCGAGGAAAGCCGGGTCCGCAATCCGTGCGCGATGAAACTCCTGGTGCGTTCGCCCGTATCGCCCTCCGAGCGATGCATGCCCAGCAGAGCGGGATCCAGCCAGCCTTCGACGTAAATGTAATGGCGCCGTTGCGTGCCTTCCCGTACGGGATATTCGTTGGCGACGAACCCGATCCGTGAAACCTCGCCCACCAGCACGCCGCGATATTTGATCTTTGAACCGACTTCGAGTCCCTGCACCGATTCGTCGAAATAAGTTTCGATCGGAATCCGTTTCTGAAACAGCGAGCCGCCGCCGAAAAAAACCAGCAGCGCGAAGAAAAACGCAAGCGCCGTCAATATGAAAAGGCCGACTCTGAAATTGAAACGGGCGTTTTGCGAGGACATGGCAATGAGTTTTCCAGCCGAATTTCAAGTGTCAAGTGGAAAGAGGTTCCGGCGAATTCCGGACAGTGGATTTCCTATGATGCATTTCACGAATCCTCCGCCGCGCGGTCCAGAAACCGGCGCACCCATGGATTATCGCTTGTTTGCTGCAATTGCCGCGGAGGTCCGCTGGCAACGATCGTGCGTGTACGCTTATCGAGCATGATGACACGGTCGGCAATCGTGAAGATGCTCGGCAATTCATGCGTGACGATGACGAAAGTCATTCCCAGATTGCGCGCCAGACGCAGAATCAGCCGATCCAGTTCGGCCGAAGTAAGCGGATCGAGCCCGGCGGAAGGTTCGTCGAGAAACAGGATGCGCGGATCGAGCGCCAGCGCCCGGGCAATCGCGGCGCGTTTGCGCATCCCTCCGCTCAACTCTGAAGGCATATGCCATTCGAAGCCGTCGAGCTGCACCAGTTTGAGTTTCATGCGCGCGATCAGTTCGATCGCCTCGTCCGGGAGCGCCGTATATTCTTCCAGCGGCAGGCGCACGTTATCGATCACGCTCATCGAACCGAACAGCGCACCCTGCTGATACATCACCCCGAAACGGCGCAGAATCGCGCGCCGCGTCGCGCCCTCGGCGGTAACGATGTCGTCGCCGTCGATCGATATCCTGCCGGAAAGCGGTGTATACAGGCCGATCATATGCTTCAGCAACGTGCTCTTTCCACACCCCGAACCGCCGAGGATGACGAATATTTCGCCTTCGTAAACGCTGAAATTCAGATCGTCGAGCAGGACTTCGCCACCGAAACCGGCGCGGAAATGTTCGACGCGGATGATTTCGCGCCGTTCCGCCTCCCGTTTTTCCACGCCGTCCCTTCGCTCCGCGGGCTCCGCAATCATTTCCCCCATCCCCGCCATTTCTACCAGTCGAGCAGAAAAAAGAGCCAGGCGAAGAATCCGTCCGCCAGCACGATCAGTACGATTCCGCTCACCACCGCGCTGGTGGCCGCTCCACCCACCGCCGCCGCGCCGGTACTCGCCTGCAGACCGCGCATGCAACCGACCGCGGCCACCAGAATTCCGAAAACCAGCGCCTTGCCGAGACCGCCGACGAAATCGCTCCAGTGCACCACCGAATTGATCTCATTCAGATACAGCGAAAGCGGAATCCCGAATCCCGCCTGCAGCACCAACGCTCCGCCCGCCAGCCCGATCACGCCGGCGTAAACCGCCAGCAGCGGTGTCATCGCCACTGCCGCGAGCAACCGGGGCACGACGAGAAAACGGACAGGTTCCAGCCCCATCGTCGTCAATGCGTCTACTTCCTCGTTGACCCGCATCGTTCCGAGCTCGGCGGCAAAGGCCGCACCCGACCGTCCCGCAAGCAGAATCGCTGTCATCAGCGGCGCCAGCTCACGCAACAGCGACAGCCCCAGGAGATCGGAAACGTACAGTTCGGCGCCAAATTTACGCATCGCCACCGCTGACTGAAACGCCAGAATGACGCCGAGCAGGAATGCGATCAGGGATACGATCGGCAACGCGCGAGCGCCGACCTGCTCGGCGAATGACAACGTATCCTGCCAGCGCACGCTGCGCGGGTGACGGAGCGCATGAGCGAGCGCGAGGCCGAGCTCTCCGACGAAGGCGATGAGATCGCGGACATCTCGCACGATGCGCACCGTCGTCGCCCCCACCTGTTCTGTAAACGATGCGCGCGGCGGAAGGGACGGTGCGTCGAAGTCGGCATCGTCATACTGTTCGAAAAGCCGGCGATACGCGTCGGAAAGACCGACGACCGCTACCACCGCCCTTTCCCTTTTTTCCTCCTTTTCCTCTTTTTCCGGCTTTTCTTTTTCCACCGCCGCGCCGGGGCGTTCCTGCGCCTGCCGCCGCAGTTCGAGCAGCAGCGCAAATCCCGTATCGTCGCAATAATCGACGCCGCCGCAATCGATCGTCAGGATTCGGTTCTCCGGCGCGCCTGCATCGCCCTTCCCATCTCCCGTCATTCGTGCCATTCGTGCCATTCGTGTCATTCGCGCCCGCACCGCGGCAAGTGCCTGCGGCCACAAACGGGCCACCGTTCCGGCATCGAGGCGCCCGGACAAAAACAGCTTCCAGCCACCGCGCCCGTCGGCGTTTTCCTCTATACGCAAATTCGGAACCGGTGCATTCATTCATCCCGCCCGTTCTGTTTCCGTCATAACAAATCGTCAAAATCGATCCGGCACGTTGAAATCCGGCACGTTGAAAGACAGCCCGCTCCTGCGCGGGTTCTGGAAATCGCCGGCAAAACCGGGAAGAAGCGCATCCAGGCGGCTAGCTGCCCGGCGGCGGCATTGCCGGCATCGAGGGAAGCATCGCGATCTGGTCGCTGGTCAGACCGAGCAGATTGATCAGTGTGTCGCGGTTGACGCCCAGGAGACGTTCAATCGCGATGAAATCGTCGGGGAGCGCCGCGTCGTTCCAGCCATTGGCGGAATGACGCGCGAGATTGATCGCGAGAATGACATTGCGCACGCGAGGATGGGTCGTTCGGGTATCGTCGATCAGCGTCTGCAGAAGCTGCGGCACGGCCCAGACGGAGCAAAGCGCGCGCTGCAATTCGAAAGAACTGACGCCGAGAATTTCCTTCTGCACGTCAACACTGCGTAACGTCTTATCGCGGCGCTGGCGATTGCGAATCTCGATGGCAAGACGCGGAGCGAACGTCCAGCACAGTATCTCGGCGAGATCGTGCAGCAACGTGGCAATGGTGACTTCCTCGATATTGAGATCGTGCCGCCAGCGCGCCCAGCTTTGCGCATATGCGGCGGCACGCTGCACGCGATGAATTACCTGAAGCACGCCGAGCAGGGCTTGCGGTTCCTCGCGCAGGGTATCTTCCAGTGTCGGCAGATCGCCGAATCGCGTGAAGAAAGGCTCGACGCCGAGCATCATGATCGCACCGCCAACGGTGGTGATATCGGAATGCAGCGTCCTGCTGATATAAGGCTGAATATAGGCGAGCACCCGGACCATCAGCAGCGGATCCTGCAATACGATCGCAGCGATATTGCGTGCATTGATCTGCTGCTGCGCCTCCTGCGCCTCTTTCAACTGCCGCATGGTATGGCGCAGTACCGGCAGTTCCGCCGCGCTGAGAAAACGCACCCACTGCCCGACCTCCGGGAACGGAGGAGAATGGGAAGCGCGCATTGTCATGAAAAGTCTCCTCCGTTTCGTACTCAGCGTTTTACAGCGTCTTATACCTGCCTTCGTCTTTGCCTTCGCATCCTCTTTTGTGCCTGTTCCATTCGCTCATCCGGACAGCGTTTCCTGCCGGTAGCGACCGATTTCGAAATCGCCGCCGCCTTCCCGTTCGAAAAAATCAAGCGGAGAGAGCAGAAAACGCCGTCCGCTCTCTGAGTATTCAAGCTTTTCCTTTGTCTGAAACGTTCCCGCGGGCAGCACGACGCGGATTTCCTCGGAGGGCTCGACGTTGTCCAGACAGATGCCCGGGATATTGCCGCCATTGCCGTAAGAACGCACGCGCGGCACCAATTCGACGCTTTTCGCGTGGCGCCCCAGCGTCTGGATGCCGACACTGGTCTGTTCGTCGCTGAGCTTCGTCAAACGGCGGACGACGCCAAGCAGCCAACCTTCGCTGCCCTCGGGCTGGATACTGAGCAATGAGCCGACCTTGAGCCAATCGCCCTGAAAATTCTCGATCATCGCGCCAAAGCCGCCGAGACTGGCATTTTCGACGACCCAGCTCTCCGCGGCGCGTTCCTTGCCCATGCGCGCGAGATTGCCGGCAAAAACGGTAAAGCTGTCGTCGAACCCGTTCAAAACCGCGGCACGGGCACGGATCGGGTGACGGATATGCTCGCGCAGCGGCGGCTGCGCCCCCCAGTAGAGTGTCAGATGTTCCACCACCGGCAGCAGCATCTGCGCCGAGTACTCGCCGCCGTGCGGAAAATCCGCAGGTATGTTGCCGGCCTCGAGCTGCTGCTTCAGCGAACTCAGCACCCCCGGGACGACGCCGGCGCCAATCAGGCGCAGCGTGGGCGAAGGGGTTTCGGGGACGACCAGACGCGTGGGCGGCATCGGCTTCGCCGCATCGATCCAGTAAACACAGGTTTCCGAGGTTTCGGAGGCGAACACGAAATGGGGCAGCAGATAGCGCAGCAGGTAATCGGCAAGCGACATTTGCAGCGGCATCAGGCCGTCGACCGAAGAAGCGTGAAAAACGAGAATGCGCAGATATTCGTCGCTGACCGTGGTCAGACCGGGCATGCCGGGATAACACTGCACTCTTTTGATCGCGCACTGATTCGCCTCGGCGAGCAGATAAATACGCCCCAGACGCGGCCAGATTTCATTGGGCAGCGGTGCGTAACGGTACAGCGTCCAGCGCAGAAGCGCCCCCAGCGCCGCCATCAGCCGGGTCAGGAGCAGCGGGAAAATGCGCGCCGCCTCTTCCTTCACCTTTCTGGACGAAGCGTCGTCCCCGCTTTGCAACGCCAGTTGCAGGCAGCTCTCATAAGCGCGCGCCAGGGTGCTCCAGCAACCGTGGTTGAGGGTCCACAGGCGTTTTTCCTCGGATTTGGAAAGGCGCGGCGAGGTAAGGTAATCGCGGGTCAGCTTGGCCAGATGCGGCTGTATCGTGTCGTCGATCCTGCGCACGATCGCGAAACGGGTATCGGCGTCGAAATCGTCGAATTTATCGAGCGATATGATCCAGGTGACCGCTTTATCGACCGATTTGAACGCATCGTCGAGCGGCAGAATGCCGATGGCACGTTCCAGCGCCTTGGGGTCGGCAAGCGGATGGTTGGGGCGCGTCTTCTTGGATGAAAATAGATTAAAAAACATACAGGCTCCAACGAGGCAAAGCGCAAAAAAAACCATGGAAAAACATCGCGCCCATCCTGTGACAGCATAAAAATATCCATGAATTCTTATTGTCGTTGGAAACCGGCGCCGACTTCATCATTTTATCAGCCTGTCTTGAAAAAACGGATGCTTTTCGCCCTTCCCGCCGGACGAGAGCGCGAAAAACAGACA
>JAVBTC010000125.1:0-11307 GCA_031556405.1 Rhodocyclaceae bacterium | reverse complement strand
CGCTGCCGTTGCGGTGGACCTGGTTGACGCACAGGTTCGAAGGCGCGCCGTAGGAAAGCCCGACCGCGGCCGAGGCGCGGCTGATTTCCTCCATTGCCACCACGTGCGCGAGATAGCCGAGCGCGCTGCCGCCGTATTCCTCGGCGACGGTGATGCCGAGCACGCCGAGCGCGCCGAGCTTCGGCCACAGGTCGGGCGGGAAGTCGTCGTCGCGGTCGATCTCCCGCGCGCGCGGGGCGATTTCGGCGCGCGCGAAGGCATGCACCGCGTCGCGCAGGTGGGTCACGGTATCGCCGTGCTCGAAGCCGAGCATGGGGGAGTGGGTCATTGCGATCATGGAGTCTCCTCTGCGTGTTTTTGTCGGGTTGCCGGGATTAGGTATACGAACGTTCGTCGCTGATCGTCTTGCCGTCGCCGGGCAGGCTGCCGGGCGCGACGAAGCGCACCTCGCCGCGCAGCTTGGTGATTTCGCGCAGGGTCTGGACCAGCGCCGCCTTCAGGTCGGAGGCCGCGTCTTCGGCGTGTTCCGTCTCGCACAGCAGCGTCATTTCGTCGCTGCCGGTACCGTTGGTGGCATTGGCGACGACCAGCCGTGCCCGCCCGATCTGCGGATGGCGCGCGAGCACTTCGGCAATCTGCGACGGATGCACGAACATGCCGCGCACTTTCGTCGTCTGGTCGGCGCGGCCGAGCCAGCCCTTGAGGCGCATGCCGGTGCGCCCGCAGGGGCTGGCGGCGCCGGAGCGCGCCAGGGCTTCGGGCATGAATTCGGGCAGGAACGCGGAGAGGTCGCCGGTGGCGAAGCGGATCAGCGGATAGTCGCGGTTGAAATGGGTGACGACGACCTCGCCGATCTCGCCCGGCGCGACCGGCTCGCCGCTGCCGGGGCGGACGATCTCGACCAGCAGCGATTCGTCGATCACCATGCCCGGATGTACCTCGCCGCCGCTTTGCGTTTCGTAGGCGATGCAGCCCAGGTCGGCGGTGGCGTAGATCTGCGTCACGACGCCGACGCCGGCGTCGCGCAGCCATTGCCGCAGCGACGGCGGCAGCGCCTCGCCCGCGACCAGCGCGTGGCGCGGCGGCGCGAAGGAAAGGCCGGGCGGCAGGGCGGATTCGCGCCCCTTTTCGATGATGATTTTGAGGAACGACGGCGTCCCGATGTAGGCGTCCGGCCGCAGCGCGGCGAAGATGCGCGCCTGCATCTCGGTGTTGCCGGTGCCGGCGGGGACGACCGCGCAGCCCAGGTGCTGCGCGCCGAGGTCGGCCATGAAGCCGGCGGGGGTGAGGTGGTAGGAGAAGGAGTTGTGCACGATCTGCCCGCCGCGGATTCCCGCGGCGTACAGCGGCCGCGCGAAGCGCCACCAGTCGGTGCCGCGTCCCTCGGGGTCGAAGATGGGTCCGGGGGAAAAGTAGATCCGCGCCAGCCCGCCCGGCGTCGTCGCGGAGAGGCCGCCGAAGGGCGGGGTCTGTGCCTGGAGGTCTTTCAGGTCGGATTTGCGCAGCACCGGCAATTGCGCCAGCGCGGTGCGCGAGTCGATCTCCCGCGCATCGATGCCGGCCAGCAGGCGCGCGAATCCCGGCGTTTGCTGCGCGCGGGCGACCAGCGCGGGCAGGCACGCCAGGAGGTCGCGCTCGCGCACGGCGGGGTCGCGCGTTTCGAGCGCGTCGAAGCAACCGGGGTTCGTGGGGTTCGCGGAATATGCACTGTCTCGGAGCATCGTTTTCACCGCCTCTTTCACGCCAGCCAGCGCTTGCGCCGGCGGTAATGCTTGATGTCGCGGAAGCTCTTGCGCTCGCCGCCGGACAGGCCGAGATAGAACTCCTTGACGTCGGCGTTGGCGGCCAGCTCGGCGGCGGCGCCGTCGAGCACGACGCGGCCGCTTTCGAGGATGTAGCCGTAGTCCGCGTATTTGAGCGCGACGTTGGTGTTCTGCTCGGCGAGCAGGAAGCTGACGCCTTCGCGCCGGTTCAGGTCTTTGACGATCTCGAAGATTTCCTCGACGATCTGCGGCGCCAGGCCCATCGACGGCTCGTCGAGCAGGATCATCGACGGACCGGCCATCAGCGCGCGGCCGATCGCCGCCATCTGCTGCTCGCCGCCCGAGGTGTAGCCGGCCTGGCTCGCGCGGCGCGTCTTCAGGCGCGGGAAGTAGCCGTAGACGCGTTCCAGCGCGTCGTGGAGGGCGGCGCGGCCGAGCGAGCGGGAATAAGCGCCGGAGAGCAGGTTTTCCTCGATCGTCAGGTGCGCGAAGCAGTGCCGCCCTTCCATCACCTGCACCACGCCCAGGCGCACCAGCTCGGCGGGCGAGAGCCGGTCGACGCGGGCACCGCGGTAGGCGATGCTGCCCTTGGTCACTTCGCCGCGCTCGCCCGCGAGCAGGTTGGAAACGGCCCGCAGCGTCGTCGTCTTGCCGGCGCCGTTGGCGCCGAGCAGCGCGACGATGCCGCCCTCGGGAACGGCAAGCGAAACGCCTTTCAGCACCAGGATGACGTGGTTGTAGATGACCTCGATGCCGTTGACCGACAGCACCGGCGGGGTTCCTGGTGCCGGGGCGGCGGAAATGGCATTTACAGCGGCATCTACCGGGGCGTTCGTCGGGGCATTCGTCGGGGCATTCACGACAGCATTCATTGCGCGTTCCTCGATTGCATGTTCCTCAGCCGCCGCAGTTCCGCGGCGCGATTTTTTTCTCCGCCGCGTATTTCTGCGCCGCTTCCCGCACCAGCGGCTCGATGATCGACTGCGTGCCCTGGTACCAGTCCGACGTGGTGTCCCACTTCATGCCGTTCCAGGTGATGATGCGCGCCCAGCTTGCGCCCATGTGGTCCTTGCACGAGGTGGAGAAGGGCCGCAGCATGCCGGTGAAGCCGAGCGCGTCGATGCGTTCCTGGGTCAGGTTCAGGTTTTCCAGGCCCCAGCGCACCTGTTCCGGCGTCATCGGCTTGCCCTTGCCGAATTTTTCCTGCGCGGTGCGGATCGCCTCGACCGTCAGCATCTGGATCAGCATCCCGCGCGTATGCGCGACGGTGCCGACTTCGCCGCGATTTTTCGCGGTGCCCCGGTTCTTGTCGTAGACATGCTTCAGCAGATCCTGGTGCACGCGGCCCTGCGTGGCGGCGTTCTGCACGGTGATCGAGTTGTAGCCCTTGGCCGCCTCGCCGAGGTCGCGCACGTCGGCTTCCGAACCGGCCCACCAGATCGCGTAGATCTTGTTGCGCGGGTAGCCGGTCGCCTGCGCTTCGCGGATCGCCGTCGGCGTCATGATGCCGGCGCTCCACAGCAGCACGTAGTCCGGGCGCTGCTGCCGTACCTGCAGCCAGGTCGCCTTCTGCTCGACGCCGGGCGCGGTGACCGGCAGGAGCATCAGGCTGAATCCGTTCAATTTCGCGCGCGCCTGCAGCAGCGGGATAGGTTCCTTGCCGTAGGGCGAATCGTGGTAGATCAGCGCGATTTTTTTGCCCTTGAGCTTGTCGATGCCGCCCTCTTTCTTGGCGATGTCCTGGATCATCACGTCGGCGGCGGTCCAGTAGGTGCCGAGCAGCGGGAAATTCCATTCGAACACCGCGCCGTCGGCCGATTCGGAACGTCCGTAGGCCATCGTCTGGATCGCGATCTTGTCGATCGGCGCCTTGTCGGTGAGCGCGAAGGTGATGCCGGTCGATTGCGGATCGAAGAGCGATGCGCCGGTCGGCCCCTTGCCCTTGAGGCGCTCGTAGCATTCGACGCCGCGGTCGGTGCTGTACGCCGTCTCGCATTCCTCGTAGGTGAGCCGGACGCCGTTGACGCCGCCGTCGCGCTCGTTGATCAGCTTCAGGTAGTCGAGCTTGCCGTCCGACCAGGGAATGCCGAGCGGCGCGAACGGGCCGGTGCGGTAGACGAGCAGCGGAATGAACTGCTCCGCCTTCTGCTGCGCCGCGGCGGGCGGTGCGAACGTAACGGCGAGGGTGGCAAATGCGGCGGCAAATGCGGTGGCAAATGCGGCGGTGAGCGTGGCGGACAATACGGCGGCGGGGTTTCTCAGTGTCTTTTTCATTGTGGTTCCTCCAAGGGGTTGGCGTGGTGCGAAAACGATTCCGGGGTCAGTGCGGGAACGGCCACAGGCGCATCTTTTCCCGGGCGATGCTCCAGAGCCGGGCGAGGCCGTGCGGCTCGGCGATCAGGAAGAAGACGATCAGGCCGCCGAAGATCACGTGCTCGATGTGCGTCGCGGTGTCGACCGAGAGCGGCAGGCCGAACCAGCGCGGGATCGCGGCGATCAGGATGGGAAGGAGGATGATGAACGCGGCGCCGAAAAAGCTGCCGGAGATCGACCCCAGGCCGCCGATGATGACCATGAACAGCAACTGGAACGAGCGCGTCAGGTCGAACGCCAGCGGTTCCCACGAGCCGAGGTGGACGAAGCCCCACAGGGCGCCCGCGACGCCGATGATGAAAGAGCTGACGGCGAACGCGGTGAGCTTGGCGTACATCGGGCGGATGCCGATCACCGAGGCGACCACGTCCATGTCGCGGATCGCCATCCATTCGCGCCCGATGGCGCCGCGGACGAGGTTCTTCGCCAGCAGCGCGAAGAGGGTGACGAAACCGAGGCAGAACACGTATTTCTGGCTTGCCGTCTGCACCGGCAGGCCGAACGCGGTGAGCGCGGCGACCGATACCGAGCCGGAGGCCGAATCGTTGGTCAGGAACGGGATGCGCAGGAATGCCCAGTCGACGAAAAACTGCGCCGCCAGCGTTGCCATCGCCAGGTAGAGGCCACGGATACGCAGGCTGGGAATGCCGAAGAAGATGCCGACCGCGGTGGCGCACAGGCCGCCGCCGAGGATTTGCAGCACCAGCGGCAGTTCCGGGAAGCGCACGCCGAAATTCCACGCCGCGTACGCGCCGACCGCCATGAACGCGCCGGAGCCGAGCGAAATCTGGCCGCAGTAGCCGACCAGGATATTGAGGCCGAGCGCCGCCAGCGACAGGATCAGGAACGGAATCAGCAGCGCGCGGAAAACGTAGTCGCTGGCGGCGAAAGGCACGACGAGGAAGGCGGCGAGCAGCAGGGCGACGATGAAGAGGCGGTCCTGGCGCACCGGGAAGATCTGCCCGTCGGCGAGGTAGCTGGTTTTGAACTGGCCGTTTTCGCGGTAGTACATGAGTTTTTCCTCGTGGAAAAAGAATCGGGGAGGTCGGTGAGATCGGTGAGGTCGGGGCAGTGCGTTACTACACCCGGTCGATGATCTTTTCGCCGAACAGCCCCTGCGGCCGGAAGAGCAGGAACCCCAGCGCCAGCACGTAGGCGAACCAGATTTCGATGCCGCCGCCGACCAGCGGGCCGAGGTAGACCTCGGAGATTTTTTCGCCGACGCCGATGATCAGCCCGCCGACGATTGCGCCCGGCACCGAGGTCAGCCCGCCCAGGATCACCACCGGCAGCGCGCGCAGGGCCACCGTGGAAAGCGTGAACTGCACGCCGAGCCTGGAGCCCCAGATCATCCCGGCGACGGCGGCGACGATCCCGGCGACCGCCCAGACGATGACCCAGATGCGCGACAGCGGAATGCCGATGGATTGCGCCGCCTGATGGTCGTCGGCGACCGCGCGCAGTGCGCGCCCGGTGCCGGTGTATTGGAAGAAGAGCGCCAGCCCCGCCACCAGCGCGGCGGCGATGCCCGCCGCGATCAGGTCTTCGGGGCTGACGAGGACGCCGCCGGGAAAAGTTTCCTCGAAGAGAAAGAGCGGGTCCTTCGGCATGCCGAGCGAGATCGAATACACCGAGCTGCCGAACGCCGACTGCCCCAGTCCGTCGATGCAGTAGGAAATGCCCAGCGTCGCCATCAGCAGCGTCGTCGCCTCCTGGTTGACGAGATGGCGCAGTACCAGCCGCTCGATCAGCCAGGCCAGCGCGATCATCAGCAGCACGGTAAGCAGAAAGGCGAAGACGTTGGCGAGCAGTTGGCTTTCGAAACCGAGCCATTGCGGCAGCCAGGCGGAAAAGCGCGCCATCGACAGCGCGGCGAGCAGCACCATCGCGCCCTGGGCGAAGTTGAACACGCCCGAGGCCTTGAAGATCAGCACGAATCCCAGGCCGATCAGCGCGTAGAGCATTCCGCTCATCAGGCCGCCGAACAGCGTTTCGAGAAAAAATCCCATCTTGTCTCCTTCACCGCCGCCTGGATCGTGATGAATCGCGATGAGTCGTCACGAGTCATCACGATTCCGGCTGCCGGTTTTTTTGTTCGTTTCACCCGTCCAACGTGGGTCGATACGGGTGAATGCGAGATTATTTACCGCGAAAATTCTAAATAAGTGAAATATTATTCGATAGCTGTAGTGTATTTAAAATGGTAATTAATTAACTAATATGGAATGAATCCGGGGCGCCGGGTTCAATGCTTTCAATGCGTCTCACCCAGATAGGCGCGGATCACGTCCTCGTTGCCGCGCACTTCGTCCGGCGTGCCGTCGCCGATTTTCTTGCCGTAGTCGAGAACGACGACGCGGTCGGAAATATCCATCACCACGCCCATGTCGTGCTCGATCAGCACGATGGTGGTATCGAATTCGTCGTTGACGTCGAGGATGAAGCGCGACATGTCCTGCTTTTCCTCCAGGTTCATCCCGGCCATCGGCTCGTCCAGGAGCAGCATGTCGGGCTCCATCGCCAGCGCCCGGCCCAGGTCGACGCGTTTTTGCAGCCCGTAGGGCAGGCGGCCGACCGGCGTTTTGCGGTAGGCCTGGATCTCCAGGAAATCGATCAGTTCCTCGACGAAGCGGCGGTGTTTCATTTCCTCGCGCTGCGCCGGGCCGATCCGCAGCGCCTGCGCCAGCAGGCCGGATTTCATGCGCAGGTTGCGCCCGGCCATGATGTTGTCGAGCACGCTCATACCCTTGAACAGCGACAGATTCTGGAAGGTGCGCGCGATGCCCATCTCCGCGGCGCGGCGCGGCGTCATGCGCCGAAAATGCTCGCCGCGGAAAACGATCTCGCCCTGCTGCGGGATATAAACGCCGTTGATCACGTTCAGCATCGAACTTTTGCCGGCGCCGTTGGGGCCGATGATTGAGCGGATCTCGCCCGGCCGCACGTCGAACGAGATCGAGGTCAGCGCCTTGACGCCGCCGAACGACAGGGAAATGTCGCGCAGGTCGAGCAGCACGGCATCCTGGCCGCGCGCTTCGCCGCTTTTCGCACCTCCCGCACCTTCCGTTTTTCTCTGCGCTCCCGCTGCGCGGGTGTTCCCGGCGTTTCCGGCGTTCCCGATATCCCCGCCTTCCGGAACGGTGTTCCCGCGCCATTGAGTCGCATCGGCTGCGTCGGCGATGTTGGCAGGTACAAGCTTCGGAGAGGGCATCGCCTCGACGGAAATCCCGTTCATCTTCAAGCCGCCTTTCTCGAGATCGTTTGTGAATCGACTTCCCCGGCGGGGAACACCTTCGCCTCGCGGATGCGCACGTCGGCAGTAATTTCGCCGCTGCGCCCGTCCTCGAACTTGACCTGCGTCGTGATCCGCTGCTCGTTCTTCTCCGAATACAGCGCCTCGACCAGCAGCCGGTATTTTTCCGCGATGAACTTGCGCCGCACCTTGCGCGTGCGCGTCAACTCGTCGTCGTCGGGATCGAGTTCCTTGTGCAGTACGAGGAAGCGGTGCACCTGCGCGCCCGCGAGCGTCGCGTCGGCGGCAAGCTCGGCGTTCGCCTGCTCGACGCACTGCCGCACCAGGTCGTAGACCTCGGGCCGTCCCGCCAGGTCGGTATAGCCGGCGTATCCCAGCCCACGCCGCTCGGCCCAGTCGCCGACCGCCGGCAGGTCGATGTTGACGAAGGCGCACACCTGCTTGCGTCCGTCGCCGAAGGCCACCGCCTCCTTGATGTAGGGGAAGAACTTGAGCTTGTTCTCGATATAGTTCGGCGCGAACAGGCTGCCGTCGCCGAGCTTGCCGACATCCTTGGCGCGGTCGATGATCTTCAGGTGCCCGTCGGCATCGATCAGGCCCGCGTCTCCGGTGTGGAAATAGCCGTCCCGGTTGCGCGCCGCCGCCGTCTCTTCCGGGCGGTTGTAATACGAGTGCAGCAGCGTCGGGCTTTTCAGCAGCACCTCGCCGTTCTCCGCGATGCGCAGCGTGACGCCGGGCGAGGGCGGGCCGACGGTATCGAACTTCACCTGTCCGTCCGGCTGCATGCAGCCGTAGGCGCAGGTTTCGGTCGAACCGTAGAACTGCTTCAGGTTGACGCCGATCGAGCGGTAAAAGCGGAACAGGTCGGGCCCGATTGCCGCCCCGGCGGTGATCGCCACGCGGATCCGGCTCATGCCCAGCGTGTTGCGCAACGGACCGTAGATCAGCAGGTCGCCGAGCGCGTAATGCAGGCGGGTGGGCAGCGGCACCGCGGCGGGGCGGTCGAGGATATCCGTGCCGCAGCGCCGCGCCAGCGCCATGAAATGCGCGAACAGCTTGCGCTTGACCCAGCCCGCGTCCTCCATGCGGATCGTCACCTGCGTCAGCAGGTTCTCGAACACGCGCGGCGGCGCGAAATAATAGGTCGGGCCGATTTCGTGCATGTCGCCGGTCACCGTTTCCGGCGATTCCGGGCAATTGATCGTAAACCCGGCGACCAGCGCCTGGGCGTAGGAAAAAAGATTGTCGCCGACCCATGCCGGCGGCAGGTAGGAAAGCACCTCGTCGCCCGGACCCAGCCGATCCACCGCCGCTCCGCCCTTGCCGGCGGCGATCAGCGCGCGGTGCGTCTGGCAGACCGCCTTGGGCTGGCCGGTGGTGCCCGAGGTATAAAGCATCACCGCGACGTCGCCGCCATCCCCGGCGCCGATCTCGGTGGCGAAAAACTCCGGATGCTCCGCGTGGAAACTCCGCCCCTCTTCCTGCAGGCGCTCGCAGGAAATCAGGCGGGCCGTTCCCTGGGTTCCCTGCTTTCCCCGCATTCCCTGTGTCTCGCCGTAGTGGCGCATCCCGCGCGGATCGTCGAACGCGATCAGCGACAGTTGCGGGCACTCGGGCAGGATTTCGAGCAGCTTGTCGACCTGCTCCTGGTTCTCGGCCAGCGCGAACGTCATCCCGGCGTCCGCGAAGGCGTAGGCCATCTCCTGGGCCACCGCGTCCTGATAGAGCGGCACCGGCACGCCGCCCAGCGACTGCGCCGCGAGCATCGCCCAATACAGGCGCGGCCGGTTGTCGCCGATCACCGCCAGCCGGTCGCCGCGCCGGAAGCCGCGCGCCGCCAGGCCGCAGGCCAGCGCGCGCACCTCTTCTTCCACCTGCGCCCAGGTCCACGTCTGCCAGATTCCCAGATCCTTTTCGCGGATCGCGGGCAGCGCGGGGCGAACCCGCGCATGCAGGCGCAGCAGGCGGGGGAATGTGTCCGGAATTGCGGTATCCGGAACCACGCCTGGAAGCGTATCCGTTGCATCCGTCGCGTGTTCCCGCGCTGCCGCCGGGGCGAAGCCTTGCATTGCGTCGTCTCCTTTGTTGTACGTATGCCGCGATAAAGCTTCTGCATCTTTTGTAACACCGGCGGCTTACGTGGCGCTTACCGGCGGTGTTTTCCGGCGATGCCCGTCGTTTCATGCCGCCCGCGCTTGCCGGTCCGGTTGCACTCTAGAGCAACGCGGGCCGTATACTTGTCACTTGCACGACATTTCGGCGGAAAACTTTTTCTTTGGTTTTTCTTCCCCGCGAGCGAGGGGAGAGCGGAGAAAGAGTGAGAAGAACGAGGAAGACTTGCGATGACGCCTTTGCAAAACCTGCTTGCCACCTCGCGCTGGGCGCAGACGCTGGACGACGCGGCGCGCCTGCGCGTCGAGCGCGACACCCGCGAACGCATCGTGCCCGCCGGCGGCTACATCTGCCGCTACGGCGAAACGCCCGAATACTGGATCGGCATCGTCGACGGGCTGGTCAAGATGAGCAACATCTCGCCCGAGGGCAAACCGGCCACCTTCGCCGGCCTCGCCGCCGGTTCCTGGTTCGGCGAAGGCACCCTCCTGAAGAATGAAAAACGCCGCTACGACGTCGTCACGCTGCGCGAATCGCGTTTCGCCTGCATGCCGCGCGAAACCTTCCTCTGGCTGCTTGATACCAGCATCGCCTTCAACCGCTTCCTGCTGATGCAACTGAACGAACGCCTGGGGCAGTTCATCGGCATGGTCGAGCACCGCCTGCTCGCCGCCGAGGGGCGCGTCGCGCGCAGCCTGGCCTCGCTGTTCAACCCGATTCTCTACCCCGGCACCGACCCGCTGCTGAAGATTTCACAGGAAGAAATCGGCTACCTTTCCGGCCTTTCCCGCCAGAGCGCCAACCGCGCCCTGCACCGCCTGGAAGAACACGGCCTGCTCCAGGTCGAATACGGCGGCATCCGCATCGTCGACCTGGACGGACTGCGCAGGTATGGGGATTGAGGAGGGGCGGAATCCGGGGGTGAAACCCTTTCATTCCGTGTAGAGGCCGTGAAGGGAGAAGCCGGTTCGGGCAGAGGCTTTCGAGAGGAACATGCGGGAAGCCGGAAGGCATCGAACCGGTTGGCGGCTTTGCGTACCGGATCGCCTGCCGCCGCAGGGGGGGCGCTCAATCGGTCGAAGTCGAATCCGGAACGGTCAGGAGACTATCCGGCAGCCCTTTTTAGATTTCAAATGCGGCACAGCCCCGAATACCGGGGCCTTGTCTGCAATCCGGGGCTGTCTCCTCGTCCACAAAGGCAACCGCGGTGGCCGATTCCTACCGGGGAGACAGCCTCCAGCATTTCTGTTTCTATTGACGGAATCGAAGGTAAATGAATCGGGATGGGCTCGATATTTGCGGCCCGTCCCGTTATTTCCGGATACTTTGTCTCTATGGAATCCTGCAACTTGAGTCCAGAGAGCGGCGATTGTTCAAGTATTCGCTGGGGGACTTGTGTGAACAACGGAACGGTTATGCTGTTTGCCTGTTGGGCACATCCAAAAACCCCTGTTTCTGGCATGATTTTCCTTTCTCCAGACCAAGTAAAGCCCGATGAGAAACCTGTTTGCCGCTGAAGAAAGAGAAGCCAAGCTGTCCAAGCTGGGAGATCCGCTGGAATCGCTGAACCGACATGTTGATTTTGCGGCGCTGGCGGCGGGAGTGGATCGCGCCTTGCCGCGCCCGCCCCGTTGCTTTGGCGGTCGGCCTCCTTTTCCAACGGAATTGATGGTTCGCCTGTTGGTCATCCAGCAGTTGTTCAACCTGTCGGATGGACAACTCGAATACCAGGTGCTGGATCGCACCAGCTTTCAGCGTTTTCTTGGCCTCCGTGACGGCGGCAGGGTGCCGGATCGCAATACCGTC
>JAVBTC010000103.1:0-26341 GCA_031556405.1 Rhodocyclaceae bacterium | reverse complement strand
TGACGTCCTTGAGCGGGTTGGTAACCCGCTCCAAGGTCTCTCCAATGACATCCTGCTCGCTGATCTGGGTGCCAAAAAGCTTGCTGGCTACATCGGCTACCACGCGGTTGCGGTCAGCCTGACTACCCGTACTGGACATGGTGGCCGAAGTGCCAATACATACCAGTTGCGTGGCCTTCAGGCGCTCGCGCAGTCGGCGCACCAGCAAGGCGACGTCCGCACCCTGACGCCCACGATAGGTATGGAGCTCGTCCAACACCAGGAACTCAAGCCCTTCGCAGTGCTCCACAACACGCCGATCCACCTCGTCGAAGCGCGTGAGAATGTACTCCAACATCATAAAGTTGGTGAGCAGAATATCGGGCGGGTTATCTGCAATCCCCTTGCGTTCCGCTGAACTCTCCTGACCGGTATAGCGGGCTACAGAGAAGGGGCGACTGGTCGGCGCGTATCCATGCAAGAACTTGTCGAGCTCTTCCAGTTGGCTGTTAGCCAGGGCATTCATCGGATAGATGACGATGGCCTTGGTACGCGTCTTATCGTCGGATTTCCTGGTCTTGAGAATGTGATCAATGATCGGGATAAAGAAAGACAGGGACTTGCCCGAGCCCGTTCCCGTCGTGACCACATAGCTTTGGCGTTCCTGGCCTTTGGCCAGGGCTTCCATCTGGTGCTTGTATAGGTGAAGGGGTTGTGGCGAACCTTCGGTTTTTCCAACCTGGAAGATATCTGCGCATACAGCATGCAAGATGCCCTGCTCAACCAGTTGTTGCACCGTGCCCTGACGCTGATAGTTCGGATTGATCTGCACCAGCGGTTCAGGCCAGTAGCGCCCTTGCGCGTATTGAAGCTCTACCTCGGCCTGGATATCGGACGCAGCAATGCGAACGAAGCTGCGGGAAAAGCTGCCGTATCGTTCGATGAGTTGATCGCGGAACTGAAAGACGTTATCCATGGAGAGTCCTCACTGATCCATCTTGCGGCCAATTGCCGGAACTGCCGTACTATCGGGTGAGCCCGCCGTGATACGCTTCCATTTCGCGCCACGCCCCTTGCCCGTTGATTCGATCAATCCCTCGGCTTTCATTGCCCGCAGCACCTGCCGTACCGTGTCCCGACTCACCCCTGGGCAGGCTTCCTCGATTTCCGAAATCGAGAATGGCAGATTGCGCCCCAGCACTTCCGTGCGCACCCGATCACCCTTGCTGCCACGGCCGCGCTCGATGGTGCCGACGCGTTCCTCGAACTCGCGGTAGGCCCGCAGCAAGGCACCCCAGAAGTAGTCAAGCCAGGGTTTGACGTCATGCAGCCCCTGATGCCACCCCTGCGAACTGGCTTCCAGCGTCTCGTAGTAGCCTTCCTTGGTGTCTTCGAAGATGCGTTCCAGGCTGATGTAGCGGCCCACGGCGTAGTCGAAGTGATAGAGCAGCAGCAGTGTCAACAAGCGGGACATGCGGCCGTTACCGTCCGGGAAGGGGTGGATGCACAGGAAGTCGAGCATCGCCAGCGGCACCAGCACCAGGGGGTCAACCAAGTGCTGGTCTAGTGCGGTGGCGTAGTGTCGAGTCAGATCGGCCATGGCCATTGGCGTCAGGTGCGCAGCGACCGGCTGGAAGCGCAGCCGCGATGTGCCGTCCGGATAGCGTTCGATGATGTCGTTGTTGGTGGCTTTCCAGCGCCCGCCCGTCTGTGGCATGTAGCGGTACAGCATGGTGTGCAATTGCAGCACCAAGCCTTCACTAAAAGACATGTGCACGGCGGACTCGTGGATTAACGCCAAGGCATCGCGGTAGCCGGCGATCTCCTGTTCGGAACGGCTCTTTGGCGCTGCGTTGCGGATAACCAGAGATTTCAGCCGTGAAGGAGCGACAACAACGCCTTCCAGCCGGTTGGACGACTCGGTGGATTCGACTACCGCGATCTGGCGCAGGTCTTTGAGGGCTTCAGGAGACTGCGCAGCGTAGAGCTGTTGCTTGCCCTGGTACTCGCCCAGTGAACGTAGCGTGGCCGCCTGGGTGCCGTCGAAGCGAAGCGCGGCGAGGTACTCGGGGGTAAGCGAGTGCATGGATATATAAGCTCAGACGACCCAAATGGGGTAATTATAACTTTAAAAGGGGTATTTTCATAAAAAAATACCCCATTAATTTTGTTTGATTACCCTGTTTCTAGCGCCCGATCGCTTGCGAAGGCAAATGGCAAGGGAATGGCGTGCAAGGGCCAATGGCTCTACCCAAAAAGGAAAGGGCAGCCCTCAAGCCCAGGCCGCCCCTACCGATTGCCCAACAGCATTTTCCCTTCGATGTCGTACGGCCACCGCCTGCAGCATCTTGGGGAGTTCATCCTTATCCGATGCCGTTGTTTTCTGCCGCACTCAGATAGTCTGCCCAAACCTGTAGCAGCGTCCTTCTCTGATCCAGCAGAAGTGCCTTGTTGTAGGTTGCTCGAACCTTGTTGCTTTCCACATGCGCAAGTTGCCGCTCAATCGCATCGGGCCGGAATCCGTTCTCGTTGGCCCAGGTCGAAAAGGTCGTCCGCCAGCAATGCGGTGTCGTTCCGCGCCCCAGATTCATGTCGCGCATGGCGTAGGTGAGCCGATTGGGCGTAGTAAACCCCTTGCCGCTCCTGTGGGGGAACAAATAGCGCTCGCCACCAGTAATGCGCTGCAAGTCTTTCAGTACGACAATGGCTTGCGCGGATAGCGGGCTGATGTGGTCACGGCGCGCCTTCATCTTGGCAGCAGGACGACGCCAAACTGCGTCTTCGAAGTCGAACTCTCCCCACTCGGCATCGGCAGCCTCTCCAGGACGACAAGCAGTCAACGCAATCAGCCGCAGGCACAGCGCGGTTTCCGGATACCCACGGTACCCCCGCAAAGCCTGATAGAACTTCTGAATCTGCTCACGCGTCATTGCTGCCTTGCTTTCGCTGATGGGCATGCGTAGCAACCCGCGTAGGGTCGGGATCGGATTGGCCTCAACCAAACCGCGAACCACTGCAAACTCGAAGATGGCCGAAAGATCCCCCTTGACATGGATTGCTGCCCACGCGCCATGAGCCTTGCATTCTTCCAGTAACGGGCGAATTTGCTTGACGCCAATGTCGCGCATCGGCATCCCGTCGAACTTGGGTGAAAGGTACTTCCTGATGCGGGATTCCTTTGTGCGGAAAGAACTGAGCGCGAAAACTGGCTTGATCTCGGCCAAGTACGCCTGCGCCACCTTGGCGAACGAACTCTCGCGGGCGCGCTTGCGCTCCTCCAGCACTTCCAGATTGCGCTGCTTGATCTGCTGCCGCTCATGGGCGGGATGGATGCCTTGCTTGACCAGTGTGCGCGCTTTCTCTCGGGCGGCGCGCGCCTCTGCAAGACTTACTTGGGGGAAGCTGCCGATAGCGAAGAGATTTTCCTTGCCTTGCAGGCGGTACTTCCATCGCCAGAGCTTGCCGCCAGTCGGCTTGACCAGCAGAAACAGGCCACCACCATCTGAGAGTTTCAAGTCTCGATCGGTGGGTTTGGCAGATTTGATCTTGGCGTCGGTGAGTAGATTTTCGGGCATCGTTGAACTCCACGGCGGGGAAAAATACCCCCACGATTGAACACGAGTACCCCCAACGCTACCCCCGAATTTTTCAGACCTCGATGAATAATAGGAACGCTAAGCAGACCGTATTGTTTTGCAGGCCATTGATTTCAAAGGGCCTGCTCAGTCCGCCAAGCGCTACCGAACATTCCTGAGATCAGAAAAAATCGTCAGACGTTAAACAGAAAATTCATCACATCCCCATCCTGCACCACATATTCCTTCCCTTCCGCGCGCATCTTCCCGGCTTCCTTGGCACCCTGCTCGCCCTTGCAGGCGATGAAATCCTCGTAGGCGATGGTCTGCGCGCGGATGAAGCCTTTTTCGAAATCGGTGTGGATGACGCCGGCGGCCTGGGGGGCGGTGTCGCCGGCGTGGATGGTCCAGGCGCGGACTTCCTTGACGCCGGCGGTGAAGTAGGTGCGCAGGCCGAGCAGCTTGTAGCCGGCGCGGATGAGGCGGTTCAGGCCGGGTTCGTCGAGGCCGACGTCGGCGAGGAAGAGTTGTTTTTCCTCGTCTTCGAGGTCGATCAGCTCGGCTTCCATCGCGGCGCACAGGGCGACGACTTCGGCGCCCTCGGCGGCGGCATGGGCGCGCACGGCGTCGAGATAGGGATTGTCGGCGAAGCCGTTTTCGGCGACGTTGGCGAGGTAGAGAACCGGCTTGGCGGTGATGAGGCAGAACGGGCGCAGGTTGCCGCGTTCTTCCTTGGAGAGGTCGAGCGCGCGCACGGGTCTGCCGGCATCGAGCTGGGCGTAGGCCTTGTCGAGCGCGGCGACGAGGATCTTCGCTTCCTTGTCGCCGGCCTGTGCCGGTTTGCGGTAGCGGTTGAGCGCCTTTTCGACGGTGGCGAGGTCGGCGAGCGCGAGTTCGGTGTCGATGGTTTCGATGTCGGCGATGGGATCGACCTTGCCGGAAACGTGGACGACGTTTTCGTCGTCGAAGCAGCGCACGACGTGGACGATGGCATCGGTTTCGCGGATGTTGGCGAGGAACTGGTTGCCCAGCCCTTCGCCTTTGGAAGCGCCGGCGACCAGCCCGGCGATGTCGACGAATTCGACGATGGCATGCTGCATGCGCTGCGGGTTGACGATGGCGCCCAGCGCTTCGAGACGCGGGTCGGGGACTTCGACGATGCCGACGTTGGGTTCGATGGTGCAGAAGGGGTAGTTTTCCGCCGCGATCGAGGCTTTGGTCAGGGCGTTGAAGAGGGTGGATTTGCCGACATTGGGCAGGCCGACGATGCCGCATTTCATGCTCATTTGAATTCCTTGCTTGCTGGGGTTTCTGGTGCTCTTTCCGGACAATGCCCGGCCGTTCGATTCAATCCGATTCAATCGGGTTTGCGGTGCAGATCCTGCTGCGCCAGCGTGTATTCGCCGGCGGCGAGCCGTGGCCAGGCGGCGAGGCAGCGGTCGACGGCGCGATCGATGGCGATGGCTTCGTCCTGGCGCGGCCGCGCGAGGACGAAATCGACGACTTCCTGGCGCAAGCCGAGGTTGCGCGGGTGTCCGATGCCCAGCCGCAGCCGCCAGAAGTTCGGGCTGCCGAGCGCGGCCTGGATGTCTTTCAGGCCGTTGTGCCCGCCGTTGCCGCCGCCCTGCTTGAGACGGATTTCACCGGGTTCGAGGTCGAGTTCGTCGTGGACGACCAGCATTTCTTCCACCGCGATCTTGTAGAAGCGCGCCAGCGCCGCGACGGACTGGCCGGAGCGGTTCATGAAGGTCATCGGCTGCAACAGCCAGCGGTCGCCGTCGCGGGCGACGCTGCCGAAGAATTTTCCCTGCGGCGCCAGCGTGAGCTTCAACTGCCGTGCCAGCGCGTCGACGAACCAGAAACCGGCGTTGTGCCGGGTGGTTTCGTATGAAGGACCGGGATTACCCAGACCGACGATGAGACGAGGCGCTGGCATCGGATCGAAAGGATGGAAACGAAATACGCTTGCCCAACCGGAAATTCCAAATTATATTAAATAATTTTTTATTAAAACCCGCTACCATAGCTTGTTTCAAACAAAAATTATTACAGCAATTTGGAATTTTATTGCTGGAACAACCTGTTAAGAAAAAGCCGCCGCGGGCAAAAGGCCAAGCGGCGGCTCGAGGGAAGCGAACGTTCGCGATTTCCGGAAACGCTCCCGGACGATACTTACGCTGCTGGTGCCGCTTCTCCCGCCGCGCCGGCCGCTTCCTCGCTTTCGCCCTTCTTGGCGACCACGGTGGCGACGACGGGGTTTTCCTGGCCGTGCACGACCGCGGTGACGCCCTTGGGCAGCTTGATGTCTTCGAGGTGGATCGAGTGGCCGGTGGCCAGATGTTGCAGATCGACTTCGATGAACGCCGGCAGGTCGGCCGGCAGACAGGAGACTTCGATGTCGTTCATGACGTGGCTGATGAGGCCGCCGGACAGCTTGACGCCCGGGGCGATGTCGCCGTTGATGAAGTGGAACGGCACTTTCTGGTGCAGTTTTTCATCGGCGGCCACGCGCTGGAAATCCACGTGCAGGACTTGCGGCTTGTAGGGGTGCAACTGGCTGTCGCGCAGCAGCACGCTTTCCTTGGCGCCGTCGAGCACGAGCGTGATGATCGAGGAATGGAACGCTTCCTTGCGCAGGCTGAGCAGCAGCGTGTTGTGATCGACTTCGATCGGCACCGCCGTGCTGCCCTTGCCGTAGAGAATGCCCGGCACCTTGCCGGCGCGACGCAGGCGGCGGCTCGCTCCGGAACCCTGCGTGGTACGCTTCTGGGCGTTGAGTTCGAATTTCATAAAGACTCCTGAAGATAAAAAAACCTGCCCGCGACCAGGCAGGGGTTGATGAAAAAACGTGGGATCGCCTGCTTACGAGGCGGTCGCGGACCGCGCCGTCATTCGATGAACAGCGAGGAAACCGATTCTTCGTTGCTGATGCGGCGGATCGTTTCGGCCATCAGCGCCGCGGCGGAAAGCTGGCGAATATGCGGGCAGTGCCGGGCCTGATCGCTGAGCGGGATGGTGTCGGTGACGATCAGTTCGTCCAGCGCGGAACCGTGCAGGCGGTCGACCGCGCCGCCGGAGAGCACCGGGTGCGTGCAGTAGGCGACGACCTTCTGCGCGCCGTTTTCCTTCAGCGCCTGCGCCGCCTTGCACAGCGTGCCGGCAGTGTCGACGATGTCGTCCATGATGACGCAGGTACGGCCGTCGACTTCGCCGATGATGTTCATGACTTCCGAGACGTTGGCCTTCGGACGGCGCTTGTCGATGATCGCGAGGTCGCATTCGAGCCGCTTGGCGAGCGACCGGGCGCGGACGACGCCGCCGTGGTCGGGCGAAACGACCATCAGGTTCTCGTAGTGTTGTTTCTGGATGTCTTCGAGCAGGATCGGCAGGGCGTAGATGTTGTCGACCGGAATGTCGAAAAAGCCCTGGATCTGTTCGGCGTGCAGGTCCATCGTCAGCACGCGGTCGATTCCCGCCGCGGCGATCATGTTGGCAACCAGCTTGGCGGCAATCGGCACGCGCGAGGAGCGCGAACGGCGATCCTGCCGGGCGTAGCCGAAATAGGGAATCGCAGCGGTGATGCGGCCGGCGGAGGAACGATGCAGCGCATCGGCCATGACGAGCAGTTCCATCAGGTTGTCGTTCGACGGCGCGCAGGTCGATTGCAGCAGGAAGACGTCCTTGCCCCGGACGTGCTCGTCGATTTCGACGCTGATCTCGCCGTCGGAAAAACGCCCGACCTTGGCGCGGCCAAGCGAGATGCTGAGAAGCTTGGAGACCCCTTCGGCCAGCAGGGGGTTGGCGTTGCCCGCAAACAGCATCAAAGTATCATAAGCCATGTTACGTCTCTTGCCTGTGCCGGTATGTTGTCACACTGCCGCAATGGTGCCGCAATATATTACTGCTTACTGCTTCAGAAACACTGCGGGCAGGAAGATTTCCTTTCCTGCCCGTGGTCTTGTCCGCGCTTCCGTGGATGGCACGAAACCGCGCGGCACGAAATTGCGTTTGAATTCGGTGGCTGGGGAGGAAGGATTCGAACCCTCGAATGCCGGAATCAAAATCCGGTGCCTTAACCAGCTTGGCGACTCCCCAACGGGTTTTGCCCGTTTCGCTCCAGCTTCCTCTTTGTCCGCCAGCATGGCCGGAACGATAAGCGAAGGAACGAGACGCGCATATAAGAGGCGCGGATGATACCTGAAAAAAGGGAATGTGCGCAAGACAGGGGGTATTTCCCGTCCGCCCGGGCAGATTCCCGGAGAGTTCGCCCCACCGGTGGAAATCCGTATATTGCCGCCGTTTTTCCCCGTCCCGGCAAGGGCCGTTTCGGTCGGGACCCCGAAAGTGAGCGCTTCGGTATAATCGCGGTTTCTTTACATAAAAATGTTTCGATAAATTTCCGGTATCAGATTTTTCTTAAGGAGAGGTTCATGAGCAACGAGAACGGCAATCAAAATCAACCCAACAATCCCTATGCGCCGCCGACCGCGGACGTGGGTTTCGAACCCGGCGCGGAAGGAGCGGAGTTCATTGCCGGAGGCCGCTCGGTTCCGGCGGGGAACGGCCTGGCATGGATTACCGGCGCCTGGGATCTGTTCAAGCGCCAACCCGGACTGTGGGTAGGCTTCGCGGTGATCTACGCCGCCATTTATTTCCTCTGCACGCTCTTGTCGCTGGTCATTCCTTTCGTCAACATCCTCATGGTTTTCGTGGGGATCTTGTTGACCGCCGGCGCCGTTTATTCCTGCGAACAACTCCGGAAGGAGGGCAGTTTCGCCCTTTCCGATCTTTTCATCGCTTTCCAGCGGCAGACCGGACCCTTGCTGATCGTTTGTCTGATCGCTTTCGGCGTGATGATCGTGCTGATGTTCATCAGCGGTATTTTCTTCGGCGGCGCGATGGTGGGCATGGCGATGGGCTCCAATACCTCGTCTTCGGTGGGAACGGGTGTAGGTGTGGGAATGATGATCATCGGCGCGCTGATCATGATGGTAGGCGGCCTGGCCTACGGCATGGCGATCTGGTTCGCTCCCGCCCTGGTGATCATGCACGGCGTGGCTCCGTTCGAAGCAATCAAGATGAGCTTTTCCGCCTGTCTCAAGAACATCCTTCCCGGCATCGTCTTTCTCCTCCTGATGGGTATCCTGATGTTCATCAGCGCCCTTCCGCTTTTGCTTGGCCTGCTGGTGACGGGGCCGATGCTCTTCATCAGCTACTACACTTCGTACCGCGACGTTTTCCTCGGCACCGAAGACAACTGAACACAGCGCGGCATTCCGGCCGCGACGAAACAATGAAAAAAGCGGGGGATTCGAAAAGAATCCCCCGCTTTTTTGCGCCGCAAAAACATCACCCTCGTGTCAGCCCCCCACCAGAATCGCTCCCATGACCTGGACGAACAGTATCTTGGCGATCGTCGTCGTCGGAAAGATCATCGCGTAGCCGATGTCCGGCTTGTCGGTGGGACAGACCTGGCTGGCGTAGGCAACGATGGCCGGGTTCCCGGTAGCGCCGGAGACGATACCGAAAGTCTCGTCAACCGGAATGCGGAAGACGACGAACGCGAAGAACATCGACACGAACACGTAGGCGAACAGGATCGCCGCGCTGACGCCGAGGTAGAACCACCCGGTTTCGCTCACCGTGGTGCCGAACTGCGGCCCGGCGCCGAGGCCGACGGCGGCGAGGAAAACCGTGAGGCCGAAATTGCGCAGCACCAGGTTGGCCGACAGCGGCATCGTCCACACCAGGCTCCCGGTGCGGCGGATCTTGCCGAGAAAGAGCGACACCAGCAGCAGCCCGGCGAGCCCGAGGGTCAGTTTACCGACGCCGGGGATCGGAATCGGGATCATGCCGATCATCAGCCCCAGCGCGGCACCGATGCCGACGGAGATGTAGCTGAATTCGGCCGTGGTCTTGATCGAGCCGCCGAAAAACTTGAGCAGTTCGGGCAGGCGTCCGAGCGGCGCGAGCACGCCGATGCGGTCGCCGTATTCGAGCACCAGATCGTCGTGCGGAACGATATCCGCGTCGCCGCGGCGGACATGCACGTAAACGTATTCCCAGTCGCCGGACAGTTTCAACTGGCTCAGCGGTATTCCGATGACGGAGCGCTTGGAGGCAAACACGCGGTAATACATGAGATCGGAACGGTCGTGGATCAATTCCTTGTTGCCGCTCGTTCCGATCAGTTGGCGCGCTTCTTCCAGCCTGGCCGGGTCGGTGCCGACGATCAACAATTCGGTATGCGCCTGCAGAATCGTTTCCGGACACGGCACGTGGTTGTGCCCGGCTTCGCGGATGGCGACGACCTGAATGTCGTAAGGCAGCTTGCGCGCCAGTTCGGCGAATGCCTTGCCGACCCATTGCGTGTTTTCGAGCGACACTTCGAGCGGCAGGATGCGCTGTTCTTTCGGGGGATCGATCTTCGGCTTGCGGATCGCCATGTAGAGGTACATGCACAGGATCGGCCCGGCGACGCCGAACGGATAGGCAACGCTGTAGCCCACCGCCGGGGCGTGGCTGTGAAAGGCGTCGATCGCTGCCTGCAGGGTCGAGGTGCTGGTGCCGGAGCCGGCGAACATCCCCAGCGCCTCGGGCAGGGGAATGTTCCAGATCTTTGCCGCCGCGAGCGCCAGCGCGCCGGCGGCGACAACGCCGGCCATGCCAGAGACGTTGGCCTTGAGGCCGTTCACGCTGGTCAGCCCGGAGATGAATTCCTTGCCGTACTGGATACCGACGCCATAAAGGAAGAGCAGGAGCCCCAGGGTGCCGAGCAGTGCCGGCGGCGCGGACTTGGGCGCGAAAGCGCCGATTGCCAGGGCCACGAAAAGCACGGCGCCGACGCCGAACGAAAACCCCTTGAACTTGATTTCGCCCACCGCGTAACCGATGGCGATGGCCAGGAACAGAGCGGCCAGCGGGGAAGCTTCGAGTGTTGCCTTGATGAGTTCCATGGCATTTCCTTTCCTAAAGGTCGAAACCTTTCCCGCTGATCCGTCCGTAACGGTCCTTATCCTCCCCTGTTTTCTTTCCTGTTCGCGCTACCGACTCTATTCCCGACTCTATTCCCGACTTCTATTCATTTCTCTGCGCATTGACCGCGCCGGAAAGAGAAACGTTCCGGCCGCCGGTCAATTTTTTTCGCTCCGTTTTTCAATAGCGCCGGCGGCATCCGAATGCCGCCGCTGCCGTGACGTGGCGCACTACAGAACCGTTTCGGAAGAGGCGTACTGGCGCAGCGCGGCGATATGTCGCGTGCGCAGAAGTTCTTCCGCGCCCTCGAAATGGCTGGCGTCGCGCAACCCCTGGATGGCGCGGACGGAATCGTAGCGACGGTATTCCAGCCAGTCGCTCAGGCCGACGACGAGCTGGCGGAGGTACTCCGTGCCGTGCTGCAACAGCGCCGAGGCCGTCATCACCGCATCGGCGCCGGCCAGCAGATACTTCACGACTTCGTTGTGCGTGGCGACTCCGCCGGAACCGGCGAACGAGCACTTGATGCGCGGCGACAGAAGGCCGATCCAGAGCAGCGAAGTGCGGACGTTGGCGATGTTTCCGAGGTTGGCCGGATAGGTGATGGCCAGTTTGTCGAGATCGATGTCCGGCTCGTGCGAGGTATTGAACAGCACCAGCCCGTCGGCGCCGGCCTTGACGAGGCGCGTGGCGATATCGTCGATGGCGCTGAAGTGCGAAGTGATTTTCGCCGCCAGCGGCACACGCACCGACTGGCGCACCGCGGCGACGGTTTCGACCAGTTCCGTTTCCGTGTCGGCGCTGCTGCGGCCCAGACGCGGCGTGGCGAAGAAATTGAGCTCGATTGCCGCCGCGCCGGCCTGTTCCACTTCGCGGGCGTAGGCACACCAGCCTTCGGGCGTCGTGCAGTTGATGCTCGCGATGACCGGAATCTCGAGCGCTTCCGCCGCACGGCTCAAGGTATCGAGATAGCCGGCGATTCCGGTGCGATAGCTGGATACTTCGCCGGGTATCTCGCTCTTCTGCCCGGCCGGCGATGCGCCCGCCCTGGACGCAGCCGTGGGTGATGTTTCCTCGTAGAGCGATGCCATCACCGCCGCCGCCGCGCCGGCGTCTTCGAGACGGCGCATGCCCTCGACCGTCGAGGTCAGGGGCGAAGCGGCAGCGATCAATGGATGGGAAAGCTTCAAGCCGAGATATTGGGTCGTGAGGTCTAAAGTCATGTTTCCTCCCTTGCGGAAAAAACCAACGGACAACGACGCGAAGGCAGACGGTTTCCGGTATGCCGGAACCATTCGGACCTGCCGCCAGTGGAGTGGTGGAGTGCGAATTACGAAAAAATGAAGAAGCGCCGGGCGACGCGATGGAAAAACGCCGCATATTTCAGCTTCGGCCCCGGTTCGACTTGCTGTACTTCCGGAACCTCCGGCGCTTCGTTTCGCCCGCTTTCTACCGTAACGCAGATCGTTTCTCCGCGCAATGCGTGGAGAAAACGTGGAGAAAAGGCCGCGCCACATCCGGGCCGACCGGCGCCGGCACACGCAAAGGAACGAAATTACATTCTACAATTAAATATGATTTGATTACTGTAAAGATATATAAGACGAAATTATTTAACTACAGGCACATGTAAATGAATCCCCCGTTTTCCCCGGGAACCGTCACGACAATTGTTCCGGCACATACTGGCGCAAGGCGGCGATATGGCGCGCGCGCAGGAGGTCTTCGGCATCCGGGAAATGGCTGACATCGCGCAGGCCGCGGATGGCATCGATGGAATCGTAGCGGCGAACCTCCATCCAGCGTGACAGCCCGTCGACGAGCAGGCCGAGATATTCCGGACCGCGGCGCAAAAGCGCCGATGCGGTCATCACGGCATCGGCGCCGACGAGCAGGTACTTGATCACTTCGTCGTGCGTGGATACCCCGCCCGAGGCGGCGAACGAAGCGCCGATGTAGGGTGACAGCAGGGCGATCCAGAGCTGCGCGACGCGGGCGTTGCCGGGGTCTATCGGATAGACGACGGCAAGTGTATTCAGGTCGATATCGGGATTGTGCGCGGTGTTGAACAACACCAATCCGTCAGCGCCGGCGCCGGCCAGGCGCGCGGCGATGTCCGCGATGGCGCTGAAGTGCGGCGCGATTTTCACCGCCAGTGGAATGCTGGTGCAGTCGCGAATCGCACGCACGACGTCCACCAGTTCCGCTTCCCACTCGAAGCCGGTGCGCCCCAGGTGCGGCGTGGCGAAGAAATTGAGTTCGATCGCCGCCGCCCCCGCCTCTTCCACCTGCTGCGCATAGTCGACCCAGCCTTCCGGAGTGACGCCGTTGATGCTCGCGATGACCGGGATATCGAGCGCTTCAGCCGCGCGGCTCAGGGTGCCGAGGTGGCCGGAGATTCCGTGACGGTATTGCGGCAGGCTGGGAAAATAATCGGTCGCTTCCGGCTGGCAATACGAACCGTATTCGGTCAGGAGCGCATAAGCCGTGTCCTCGGCGACGACTTTTTCTTCGTAGAGCGAAGCCATCACCACCGCCGCCGCGCCGGCATCCTCGAGACGGCGCATGCCGTCCAAGGTCGCGGTCAGCGGCGAGGCGGCGGCAATCAGCGGATGTTCGAGTTCGAGGCCGAGATAGCGGGTCTTGAGATCGGGCTTCATACATCCTCCCAATGCGGGTGAAACCGGCTGCCGTCGCGCGCGGCGAGGTCTTCGTAGAGGCGATAGCGTTCCTCCAGCGCGAGCTGCGCCTGGCGCAGCATTACCTGCGCCTCGTCGGGAGCGGTCTGGGTCAGCGATTTGAAGCGGACTTCGTTGTAGCGGTATTCCTCGAGCGGAATCCGCGGCCGCGTCGAATCGAGGCGGAACGGATTCATGTCGCGCCGGCGCATCGTCGGATCGAAGCGGAACAGCGGCCAGTAGCCGCTCGCCACCGCGCGCGCGGCCTGCTTCATGCCGTGGCGCAGGTCGGTGCCGTGGGCGATACATTGCGAATAGGCCAGGATCAGCGACGGCCCGTCGTAGGCTTCGGCCTCGCGCAGCGCGACCAGCGCCTGTTCGCTGTTGGCGCCAATGGAGATCTGTGCCACGTAAACGTTGCCGTAGGCAATTGCCATCATCGCCAGATCCTTGCGCGGCGAACGTTTTCCCGCCGAAGCGAATTTCGCCGAGGCGCCGAGCGGCGTCGCTTTCGAAGCCTGGCCGCCGGTGTTGGAATACACCTCGGTATCGAGCACCAGCACGTTGACGTTGCGTCCCTGCGCCAGCACGTGGTCGAGGCCGCCGTAGCCGATGTCGTAGGCCCAGCCGTCGCCGCCGACGAGCCAGACCGAGCGGCGGGTGAGATAGTCGGCCAGCGTCAGCAGGTTCTTCGCGTCGCCATCAGCGCTGCCGTCGCCGGCGATTTCGGTGAGTCTGGCCTTCAACGCCGATACGCGCTCGCGCTGCAGGCGAAAATCGGACTCGGTGATCTGCGGCGCTCCGAAAAGCGCGGCAACCAGATCGGCGCCGATCTTCGGCGCGAGCTTCGTCGCCAGCGCCTTCGCCGAAGCGATCTGTTTGTCGATCGCGATGCGATAGCCGAGTCCGAATTCGGCATTGTCCTCGAACAGCGAATTCGACCATGCCGGGCCGCGGCCCTCGTCGTTGTGCGCCCACGGCGTGGTCGGCAGATTGCCGCCGTAGATCGACGAACAGCCGGTGGCGTTGGCGATTTGCAGACGGTCGCCGAAGAGCTGCGAGAGCATCTTCAGGTACGGCGTTTCGCCGCAGCCGGCACAGGCGCCCGAGAATTCGAACAGCGGCTGCAAGAACTGCACGCCGCGCACATTGGAAAAATCGACGCGGGTGCGGTCGGCCCACGGCAGTTTTTCGAAGAAGGGCAGCGTCCGCGCGTTCTCTTCCATCTGCGTCAGCCGTGGCGCGAAATTGATCGCCTTGACCGAATAGTCCTTCGGATCGTGCGACGGACAGTTCTCGATACAGACGCCGCAGCCGGTACAGTCCTCGACGTAGATTTGCAGGGTATAGCGTCCCTGCGGATAGCCGCGCGCATTGACCGGCGCCGTCTTGAATCCTTCGGGCGCGCCTTCCAGGCGCGACTGGTGATAGAACTTGGCGCGGATCACGCTGTGCGGACAAACGATCGCGCACTGGCCGCATTGCACGCACAGTTCCGGCGCCCACACTGGCACGTTCTCGGCAATATTGCGCTTCTCGAAGCGCGTCGTCCCCGTCGGGTACGTGCCGTCCGCCGGCAGCGCGCTGACCGGCAATTCGTCGCCGCGCAGTTCCAGCATCTTTCCGATCACCTCGCGCACGAAGCGCGGCGCCCCTTCGGGCACCGGCGGCAGGCGCGCCAGCGTGCTCGTGGCCTGGGTAGGCACGATGACCTCGAACAGATTGGCGAGCGCCGCGTCGATGGCGGCGAAATTTTTCTTCACCACGTCCGCGCCCTTGCGCGCGTAGGTTTTTTTCGTTTCCTCCTTGATCGCGGCAATCGCCGCATCGCGCGGCAGTACGCCGGAAAGCGCGAAGAAACAGGTCTGCAGGATCGTGTTGGTGCGCGACCCGAGCCCAAGCCCGGAGGCGACCTTGGAAGCGTCGATCGCATGCACCGCGATTTTCTTGTCGATGATCGTCTGCTGCACTTCGCGCGGCAGATGGTCCCACACCTCTCCTCGGCCGTACGGGCTGTTGAGCAGCAATGTCGATCCCGGCGCCGCCGCGGCGAGTACGTCGAGGCGGAACAGGAAATCGAATTTGTGTACGCCGACGAAGTTGGCCGACTTCAACTGATAGGGCGCGCGGATGCGCCCGGGACCGAAGCGCAGATGGGAAATCGTGTACGACCCCGATTTTTTCGAGTCGTAGACGAAATACCCTTGCGCATGGCGGTTCGGGTCTCCGGCAAGAATCTTGGTCGAATTCTTGTTCGCCCCCACGGTTCCGTCCGCGCCCAGGCCGTAGAAAAGCGCGCGCACGACTTCCGGCGCCTCGATATCGAACGAGGGATCGACTTCGAGGCTGGAGTTGGAAACATCGTCGTCGATGCCGACGGTGAACCCGTTCTTCGGTTCCGGTTTTTTCAGTTCGTCGAACACCGCCCGCGCCATCGGCGGATCGAAATCCTTCGAGGAGAGGCCGTAGCGCCCGCCGACGACCACCGGCGGCTTCGCCAGCGTCCCGTCGGCCTGGGCGCGCGCGAACGTCGCCAGTACATCCATGTAGAGCGGTTCGCCCATGCCCCCGGCTTCCTTGGTGCGGTCGAGTACCGCGATCGCGCGCACGCTTCTCGGCAATGCGGCGAGAAAGGCCGCGGCGTCCCAGGGGCGATACAGAACGACCTGCAGAACGCCTGTTTTCTCGCCGTGATCGTTGAGGTAGCGCGCTGTCTCGTCGAGCACTTCGGTCGCCGAGCCGATGGCGACGACGACCCGTTCCGCGTCGCGCGCGCCGTGATAACGGAAGAGATCGTAGGAACGTCCGGTCAACGCGGAGAATTTGCGCATCTCCTCCCGGACGATCGCCGGCACGCGCGCGTGATAGGGCGTCGCGCTTTCGCGGGCCTGAAAGAACGTGTCCGGGTTATGCGCGGTGCCGCGCACCACCGGATGCTCCGGCGACAGGGCGCGTTCGCGGTGGGCGCGTACCAGATCGTCGTCGATCATCGCGCGGATCTGTTCGTCGGGGATGAGATCGATCTTGTTTTCTTCGTGCGAGGTGCGGAAGCCGTCGAAAAAGAAAAGCACCGGCACCCGCGCCTTCAGCGTCGCCGCCTGCGCCACCAGCGCCAGGTCGTGCGCTTCCTGCACCGATGCCGCGGCGAGCATCGCGAACCCGGTCATGCGCGCGCTCATCACATCGGAATGGTCGCCGAAGATCGACAGCGCCTGCGTCGCCAGCGAACGCGCGGCGACATGAAAAACGCAGGAAGTCAGTTCGCCGGCGATCTTGTACATATTCGGCAACATCAGGAGCAATCCCTGCGACGCGGTAAACGTGGTGGTCAGCGCGCCCGACTGCAGGGCGCCGTGCACGGCGCCGGCGGCACCGCCCTCGGCCTGCATCTCCTGCACCACGGGAATGTCGCCCCATATGTTGGGAATTCCGGCGGCGGCCCAGGCATCCGCCAGTTCGGCCATCGGAGACGAGGGCGTGATCGGAAAGATCGCGCAGACCTCGTTGACCCGATAGGCGACATGCGCGGCGGCGGTATTGCCGTCCATCACCCTCGAGTCGACTTGCCCGGTTTTATCGCTGTCGCTCATATCGCTCTCCTTACCTAGGGCCGCACCGCGAAACGCGACGGCAGCGTCGGTTCGCCGATCAACCCTGGCGCGGCTTCGCGCGCCTCTACCTCTTCCGGCACCATCTCGATGGCATGGCAAGGGCATTGTTCGTAGCAAACGGCGCAGCCGGTGCACAGTTCAAAATCGACGCGGTAAAACCGCCCCGGCCCGAGCTTGACGATCGCCTGTTCGGGACAGGCGGCGTAGCAGTTGTCGCATTCGAAACAGTTGCCGCAGGAAAGGCAGCGTGCCGCCTCGTAATGCGCCTCTTCCTCGCTCAGTCCGGCGACGATCTCGCCGAATCCGGCGCGCTTTTCCGGCGCGATTTCATCCTGCTCGCGCCGGTCGGCCTCGAGAAAAAGCGGCAAATGCAGCATTTCATGCGTCACCGGCGGATGCGCCGGCGGCTTCTCATAAACGCCTCCGCGCAGGAACGCGTCGATCTGGCGCGCGGCCTTCTTGCCGTGGCCGACCGCCGTCGTCATCGTGCGCGCGCCGCCGATCATGTCACCGCCGGCGAAAATTCCCGGATGCCCGGTGGCCATGCGCTGATCGACCTCGACGATGCTGCCGGCACCGATGGCGATGCCCGGCACCTGTTTCAGGAATTCGACATCGGAATGCTGACCGACCGCCAGCACCAGCGAATCGACCGAAAGCTTCTCGAACTCGCCGGTACCGACGCAATCGCTGCCATCGGGCAGCATCTTCATCTTTTCGATCATGACTTCGTCGGAGCCGAACTGCTTCACCGTCGACAGCCACCTGATCTTCACGCCCTCGGTAAATGCCTCGTGCGCCTCGTAGGGATGGGCGTTGAGGTGCGCCTTGTCGAAACGGAAAATCAGCACCGCCTCTTCCGCGCCCAGGCGCTTGGCGACACGGGCCGCATCCATCGCGGTATTGCCGCCGCCGATGACGCCGACGACGCGGCCCAGCCGTGGCGCCCTGCCCTCCTCGACATCTTCCAGAAGGCTGATCGCATCGACGATCCGGCCGCCGTCCACCGACGGAATCTCCAGATGATTGGCGATCTGCGTGCCGACGGCGAGAAACACGGCATCGAAATTCCCCGCCGCCTTCTCCGCCAGCACGTCGGTAACGCGATGGTTGGCGACGAACGTCACGCCCAGCGCCAGGATGCGCTCGATCTCGCGCTTCAATCCCTCGCGCGGCAGACGGTACTGCGGAATGCCGTAATGCATCATGCCGCCGGGTTCGGCATTGGCGTCGCGTATTTCCACCTCGTGGCCGCAACGGCGCAACTGGTAGGCGCACGACAACCCCGCCGGTCCGGCGCCGACCACCAGCACCCTTTTCCCGCTAGGACTGCCCGGAGCGACGGTCCAGCCTTTCTCCAATGCCAGATCGCCGAGAAAGCGGTCGAGCGAATGAATGCCGACCGCCGAATCGATGGACTGCCGGTTGCACGCCGACTCGCACGGGTGATAGCAGGCGCGGCCATGCGTCGCCGGCAGCGGGTTTTCCTCCATATACTTGCGCCACGCCGCCTCGTAATTTCCGGCCTGGGCAAGCGCCAGCCAGGCTTGGATATTCTCTCCGGCGGGGCAGGCATGATTGCAGGGGGGAAGATGGTCGACGTAGGCCGCGACCTGCCAACGCCGCGCGCCGGTTCCCCTGGCGATGGTCCCGCTGTACACGGGCGTGAAGTCCTTCAACAGTCGTCCCATGGCGAAAACCCTTTCGCGGACAGAAAAACAACGAAACGCCACCGGCACTGGCACGAGGCGCAGGGGATAAAAAACGGGCGTGAGAAACGAAAGTACAACCGGGTACAACACGGGCGAACAGCAAGCTTTCGCCTTGCCAACCGCATCCAGCGCAGGCCGGAGCAGGCCGGATATAGCTTCAAAGTAGCAGACGAAACACCGCTGTCAATGTCGCGAAGAATATCGCGACGGGATGAAACGGATTTATTCCAAAACAGCTTTCATTATTCTATCTAAAAATAATTATTCCATATTTTTTACTACAGTAGCTACATACAATTTCACATATAAATGGAAAAACGGCATGACCTGGAGGAACACTTTAAAAAAAGCCCATCCATCCATATATAACCAACGGCAGGAAAGCGAAAACGTGACAAAGCTTTCCGGACGGCGGATACGGACCGCCCCGCCCGTCTCCGCCGCTTTTGTTGTTCAACCCTGAGAGATAAGGAGGATTTTATGGCCAGGACCCCTATTCGTCATAATCCGGTCGTTCATCGCGGCTTGGGCACGCTGTGGAACGATCCTTTCCGGCAGGCGGAAGACCTGTTGAGCGGATTCTTCATCCGGCCCATCGCGCTCGATTCGCTCCCCGAAACCCCGGTGCGAATGAAAGTGGACGTGAGCGAGGATGGCGACCGCTACCTCATACACGCCGAGCTACCCGGCGTCAAAAAGGAAGACATCAATGTCGAAGTTGACGGTTCCACCGTTTCGATCAGCGCCGAAGTCAAGCAGAACCGCGAAGACAAGGAAGGCGAGAAGGTTTTGCGCGTCGAGCGCTATTTCGGCCAGGTTTCGCGCAGCTTCCAGCTTGCCGGCGAGATCGACGAGGCGAAAGCCGTCGCCGACTATAAGGACGGCATCCTGGAATTGACGCTGCCGAAAAAAGTGGCGCAAAGCCGCAGCAAGAAACTGACGATCGGCTGACCCCTGCGCGTTTCCAGTCTTTTCCGGCCTTTTTGCGTGTTTTCGGAACGTCGCGAAAAGACCTTGCCAGCCCTGAAAAATGGGGTGAGAGCAAGGTAGAAGCGGGGTGGAAAAATTCCACCCCGCTTTCTATTTGTCCGTATTCATTCGGGCAGTGCGCTGCCGCCGGGCATCGAAAACGGGCCGCTGTGACCGCTTCTGTCTCCATTTTCACCGCCCCTGCTTTCATCGTTCCTTCTCATCTCGCGCCCTTCCCCGCGTGTTCCTCCCGCAATTGGCGGTATACGGCGAAGCGGCGCGCGCCGATTTTTCCCTCGGCAAGCGCGGCGGTGAGCGCGCAGCCGGGTTCGCGATCGTGGCGGCAATCACGGAAACGGCATTGCCCGAGATAGGGGCGGAATTCGGGAAACGCCCCCTCCAGTGCCGCGAGATCGAGATGCGCGAGACCGAAGGTCTGCAATCCGGGCGAATCGATCAATGCCGAGGCGGCATCGAGGCGATAAAGGCGGGCATGGGTGGTCGTATGCTTGCCGCTGTCGAGTGCGCTCGAAATCTCGCGCGTGGCCGCTCCGGCATCGGGAATCAGGGCGTTGATCAGCGTCGATTTGCCCATGCCGGACTGTCCGACCAGCACGCTGACCTGCCCGGACAGATGCGCGCGTAATTCGGCCAGCAGGGCGGTCAACGAAGCGGCCAACGAAGCGGAAGCAGCCGCTCCGGAAATTTTCGTCTCATTGGAAAGTCCGGACTCAGCTCCAAGCGCGCAGGTTTCGATGACGGGATAGCCCAGCGCGACATAAGGCGCCAGCGCGGAACGCGCAGCGGCGACGCGTTCCCCGAGATCGCATTTGTTGAGCACGATCAGCGCCGCGATATCCTGTTCGGCGGCGGCAACGAGGCAGCGGTTCAGCAGTTCCTCGGAAAAGGAAGGTTCGGTGGCGACGACGACGGCGATCTGTGTGACGTTGGCGGCGATCAGCTTCTGCCGGAATTCGTTGCTGCGGTAAAACAGGCTGCGGCGGGGCGCAACGCTTTCGATCACGCCGCGGCGGATGCTGTTTCCAACGGTATCGCCATCGCCGCTCTTCCCATCCTCCCGCACCCGCACTTCATCGCCGCAGGCGAAATCGCTCTTTTTTCCGCGCGGAAAACACAGCAGTGTTTTTCCCGAGGCGAATTCGACCAGATATTGCCGCCCATACGCGGCGACGATGGTGCCGCTGCTGGTACCGGGTGCAATGCCGTGCTTCAAGCGCGCGCCGCCATCAGATGCGCGATGCGGATCGCCGCCGGCGGATGCGAATCGTAAAAGCGCGAATAGCCGGGATCCGGCGTCAATGTCGCCGCGTTGTCTTCATAAAGCGCCACCAGCGCCCGCGCCAGATCCTCGGCGCCAACCTGCTGCGCGGCATAGCGGTCGGCCTCGAATTCGTCGCGGCGCGACAGCCGGTTGAACAACGGCGTTGCGGGAAAAAGCAGAATCGGCAGCGCGAGGAAGAACAGAATGAAAGCCAGAGCGGTATCGCCGGTCTTTTCCGGCGGCACGCCCAGCCCCGCGAAAAACCAGGGCGCATGCAGCAGATAATCGAGCAGCGCGAAAAAGACCAACGCCAAAACGAATGTCAGCACCATCCGCCTGATTACGTGGCGGTGCTTGAAATGGCCCAATTCATGCGCCAGCACGGCCTCGATTTCATTCGGCTTCAGGCGCGAGAGCAGCGTATCGAAAAAGACGATCCGCTTGTTGCGGCCGAAACCGGTGAAATAGGCGTTGCCGTGCGCGGAGCGCCGCGAACCGTCCATGACGAACAGGCCGTCGGAACGAAAACCGCAACGCGTGAGCAGAGCTTCGACGCGGCTCCTGGTTTCGCCTTCTTCGAGCGGGGTAAACTTGTTGAACAGCGGAGCAATCCAGGTCGGATAAACGAACATGATCAGCAGATTGAACGCGACCCAGAATCCCCACGCCCAGAGCCACCACAGGCTTCCCATGCGGTCGACCAGCCAGAGCACGACGAGCAGGACGGGAATGCCGATCGCGGCGCCCAGCAATGCACTCTTCACGAGATCGGCGAAAAACAGCGCCAGCGTCATCCGGTTGAAACCGAATCGCGCCTCGATCACGAATTGGCGATACAGGGAAAACGGCAGATCGATGAGCGAGGAAATCAGCAGCACGCTGAAAATCAGCGCGACGCCGTACCACAGGCCGGGCAGTTCCATCCGTTGCCAGAATCCGGAAAGCGCCGTCAGCCCGCCGCCGTACGTCCACGCGAGCAGCAGCGCCAGTTCGAGCACCAGTGAATATTGCGTCAGCCGCGTCTTCGCGACCGTGTAATCGGCCGCCTTCTGATGCGCGGCAAGCGAGATGCGTTCGGCGAACTGTTCCGGAACGGCACCGCGGTGGCTCAGCACATGCGCGGCCTGCCGCCGTGCCAGCCAGGTTCGCAATACGCCATGGACGATCACGGCGAGCACGAACAAGAGGCAAAAAACCGTGGCGGCGGAAAAGGAAGAAAAAGAGGAAAACATCGGGGGAAAAATGTCAGCGCGATTCATGCATTTTTGTGACAGAATGGAAATCTTACGAATCGACCCGGCCATCCGGCTCGGGTTCATAATTATATGGCACAGGATGCAAATCATCTGGTCTGGCTCGACATGGAAATGTCGGGGTTGAACCCGGACCAGGACAAAATTCTCGAACTGGCGATCGTCGTTACCGACAATGCGCTGGAAATGCTTGCCGAATCGCCGGTGTGGGTCGTGCACCAGTCCGATGCCGTTCTCGACGGCATGGATGCCTGGAACCAGGCGACGCACAAACGCTCCGGGCTGATCGACCGCGTACGCGCCTCCACGCTGGACGAAGCGCAGGTCGCCGCCGAAGCACTCGCTTTCATCAAGGAATGGGTGCCGGAACGCGCCAGCCCGATGTGCGGCAATTCCATCTGCCAGGACCGCCGCTTCATGGCCCGCCACATGCCGCAACTGGAAGCATGGTTCCATTACCGCAACCTCGACGTTTCGACGCTGAAGGAACTGTGCCGGCGCTGGCGTCCCCAGATTGCCAAGGGATTCGAAAAGAAGGCCGACCATACCGCGCTCGCGGACATCCGCGAATCGATCCTCGAATTACGTTACTACCGCGAACATTTTTTACAAGCCGACGGAGAGAAGCCATGAAAGGACACAAAGAAGTCATCGCCGTTCTGAATCAATTGCTGGCGGGGGAACTCGCGGCACGCGATCAGTATTTCATCCATTCCCGGATGTACGACGACTGGGGCTTCCGCAAACTGTACGACCGCGTCTGGCATGAAATGGAAGAGGAAACCGAGCATGCCAACTGGCTGATCCACCGCATTCTTTTTCTCGAAGGCACGCCGCAGGTCAAACCGGCGGCGCTGAACGTCGGCAAGGACGTGAAACAGATGCTGAAGAACGATCTCGAACTCGAGCTTTCCGTCGTCTCGGCGCTGAGGAAAGCGATTGCCCAATGCGAAAAACACGAGGATTATGTCACGCGCGACGGGCTGAAAGTACTGCTCAAGGATACGGAAGAAGACCACACGTATTGGCTGGAAAAACAGCTCGGCCTGATCGAACAGATTGGGCTACAGAATTACCTGCAGGCGCAAATGGGCGACGACGACGGCTCTTGAAAACCAGGCCGCGGCATTTCGTGGCCAAGCCAGATGTGGAAAAGGGATCGGGAAAGGGGATCGATGAATATCGATCCCTTTTTCTTTTATTTTGAATAAATTTATCAGCAGAAGACAAAAAACATCCACGTCATTCCCGCGCAGGCGGGAATCCAGGAATCTTTCTCACGCCGCTGATATCTGCTGCCTACCCAGGCGCGTTTACTTGATTCTTTGCAGATGCGAACGCCGGGAGGATGACTTGGATCTGTCCTTGCCGTCCCCTTTACCATCCGACGGCGAAGATCCAGGCGGTGGATCGCCGTCACCGTCGTCACTCGTGACCAGACCGATCGCGCCCCGGTCCTTTTTATCCTGGTCTTCCGTTTTCGCCTCGCCCAGTTCCACCTCGAAGGCCATCCCGGCGCCATTTTCCCTGGCGTAGATTGCCGCGACATTGCCCACGGGAAACGACAGTTCACGCGGAACGCCGCCGAAGCGCGCCTGAAAAGAGATGTATTCGTTACCCATCGTCAGTTGATTCGTCGCCTCGGGACCAATGTTGAGAACGATCTGCCCGTCGCGCACGAATTCATGCGGCACGCGCGCATGGGAATCGACCACGACCGAGACATAAGGCGTGAATCCGCCGTCGCAACACCATTCATACAGCGCGCGCAGCAGATAAGGTTTGGTGGAGGGCAGATCCTGAGTCATCATGGGCACCGGCGAATGGATTCGGGTGGATTCGAAACGGGACGCGGCAGAAAAACTGCCGCGCCCAGGGGAAAAACAATCGATCAAAAAGCGGCGAACGCGGCGACAAGGAAACCGTTCCGGACCGCGCCCCGGGCTGCGGCACTCATTTGCGCATGATTTTTTCCGGCGGCGTCAGCGCGTCGATAAAGCCCTGGCGGCTGAAAATACGTTCGGCGTATTTCATCAGCGGCGAGGCCTGCTTGCCCAGCTCGATGCCATAGTGGTCGAGCCGCCACAGCAGTGGCGCAATCGCCACATCGAGCATCGAAAATTCGTCGCCGAGAATGTATTTCTGCTTCGTGAAAATCGGCGCGAACTCGATCAGCCGTTCCCGGATATGTTGCCGCGCCTTGTCCGCGCCCTTCGTATTCTTCTCCAGCGCATCGAGATGAGAAAAAATCTCCTGCTCCATGCCGAAGAGGAACTGCCGCGCCTTGGCGCGCATGATCGGATCGGGCGGCATCATCTGCGGATGCGGGAAACGTTCGTCGATATACTCGTTGATGATGTTCGGCTCATACAGCACGAGATCGCGCTCGGCCAGCACCGGAACGCGGTTGTATGGATTGATGACCGCGATGTCTTCCGGCTTGTTGAAGAGATCGACATCGATCACCGTAAAATCCATGCCCTTCTCGTAGAGCACGATACGGCAGCGGTGACTGAAAGGGCATACAGTGCCCGAATAAAGATTCATCATAGTTGAAGCACCTCAAGTAAACATCGCCGGCACGGTTGGAAATCCCACCGTGCCGGCGATGTCGTTGCCTGTACGGGCAGGCGGAATCAGTGGACGTCTTTCCAATATTCCCGTTTCAACAGGTAGGAGAGCACGAACAGGATCGCCAGGAAACCCAGGATTCCGGCACCGAGCTGCTTGCGCCATTCCTGCGTCGGCTCGCCCATCCAGACCATGAATCCCACCAGATCGGACATCTGTTTGTCGAATTCCTGCGCCGAAAGCTTGCCGCCGACGGGGGCGCCGAATTCGCGCTTGATGCTTTCATGGTGGCCCATGCCGGCGAGCGGTTTCTTCGTTTCCGTGACGTCGCCCTGAACATCGTAGACCTTGGTCACTTCCTCGTACCCCGTCTCCTTGCCGTTCGCATCGGTGACCACGCGCACCTGCGTCACGGTCAGCGGCCGCGCGCCCTGGAGCTCCCAGAACACGTGCGGCATGCCGACGTTGTCGAAGACCACGTTGTTCCAGCCGCTCGGCCGGTTCGCGTCGGGATAGAACTGGCGCAGGTAGGTATAGAGCCAGTCCGCGCCCGATCCGTCCGGGGAAGCGTGCGAACGCGCCGCCACGGTCAGGTCGGGAGGTGCCGTGCCGAACCATTTGCGCATGTCCTTCGCGTTGGCGGCAATGCGCATCGTGTCGCCGATCTTGTCGGTGGTGAACATCAGGTTTTCCTTGATCTGCTGTTCGGTGAGACCGATTTCGGTCAACCGGTTGTAACGCAGATACGAGGCACCGTGGCAGTTCAGGCAGTAATTGACGAACAGCTTGGCGCCGTTTTGCAGGGAAGCCTGATCCTTGATCGACCCCGGCCACTTGTCCAGATGCAGCCCGGCACCAGCGGCCAGCGCCAGAGTCGGCGCAAAGAGCAATGCAATGATGAGCTTTTTCATGTCGGCATTCTCTCTTTATTTAAAAGTCACCCGGTCCGGTTCGGGACGGTATTTGTCGATCTTGGAGTACCACGGCATGAGGATGAAGAACGCGAAGTACACGAACATGAAGATCTTCGAGAGCAGGTTGCCCAGCGGGCTGGGCGGCTGTGTGCCGAGGTAGCCGAGCACGAACAGCGAGATCACGAAGAGCGTGAGGAAGAATTTGTAGATCGGCCCGCGGTAGCGGATCGACCGTACCGGGCTGCGGTCGAGCCAGGGCAGGAGGGCGAATACCGCCACCGACGCGCCCATTGCGATCACGCCCCACAGCTTGGCGCTCGGCCACAGCCAGCTCCAGTCGACAGCGCGCAGGACCGAATAGAACGGCGTGAAATACCACACCGGCGCGATGTGCGGCGGCGTCTTCATCGGGTCGGCGGGAATGAAGTTGTTGTATTCGAGGAAGTAGCCGCCGCCTTCGGGCATGAAGCAGATGATGGCGAAGAAGACCATGAGGAAGACGACGACGCCGACGGTGTCCTTGACCGTGTAGTACGGATGGAACGGAATGCCGTCGAGCGGGATGCCCTTCTCGTTGACCTTTTTCTTGATTTCAATGCCGTCCGGGTTATTCGAGCCGGTTTCGTGCAGCGCCAGGATGTGCGCGACGACAAGGCCGATCAGCACCAGCGGCACAGCGGCGACGTGGAACGCGAAGAAGCGGTTCAGCGTCGCGTCGCCGATCACGTAGTCGCCGCGGATCCAGATCGACAGTTCCTCGCCGACGAAGGGAATGGCGGAGAAGAGGTTGACGATGACCTGCGCGCCCCAGTAGGACATCTG
>JAVBTC010000144.1:0-11770 GCA_031556405.1 Rhodocyclaceae bacterium | reverse complement strand
TCTTCGTTCTCGAAGGGCAGCACGCGCATCACGCGGTCGTGCTTGGTCTGGACGACGAGATTGCTGCCGAGGCTGTCGTGCGGGCTGACCGAACGGCGGCGCTGCAATTCCCACGAGCGCGCGGAGTAGCGGAACGGCTTGGAGGTCAGCGCGCCGACGGGACAGAGGTCGATCATGTTGCCGGACAACTCGGAATCGACCGTCTTGCCGACGAACGTGGTGATTTCCGCGTGCATGTTGCGGTTGGCCATGCCCAGTTCCATGATGCCGGCGATTTCCTGGCCGAAACGGACGCAGCGGGTGCAATGGATGCAGCGCGCCATTTCTTCCATCGAAACCAGCGGGCCGACGTTCTTGTGGAAGACGACGCGCTTTTCTTCCTGGTAGCGCGAAGCGCCGGTGCCGTAGCCGACGGCGAGGTCCTGCAACTGGCATTCGCCGCCCTGATCGCAGATCGGGCAGTCGAGCGGGTGGTTGATCAACAGGAATTCCATCACGCCTTTCTGCGCCTTGACGGCGAGATCGGAATGGGTGAAGACCTTCATGCCGTTGGTGACCGGCGTGGCGCAGGCGGGCAGCGGTTTCGGCGCCTTTTCGACCTGCACCAGGCACATGCGGCAGTTGGCGGCGATCGAGAGCTTTTTGTGATAGCAAAAGTGCGGGATGTAGGTGCCCAACTGCTCGGCGGCATCCATGATGGTGCTGCCGTCGGGCACTTGCGCCGTTTTGCCGTCGATTTCGATTTCTAGCATGTCGTCGTGTCTCTGCAACCTGTTTTTTCGTATCTGCGGCCCGATTCAAGCGCAGCCGGAATAAAAATGAGCTTCACTTTTTCGCTTTCTTGGCGCGGAAAGACGTCAGAACGCATTCGCCTCCCACGCCGTTACTTTCCGCCAGCGGGCCAATACCCTTGCCATACCATTTGGCCAGCCACCGTAACTGCTTGTCTTCGGGACCATCCATCGGATAAGGATAATTTTCTAGGCGTGCGGCCTTGATTTTGGAGAATTTCTCGATATCGGAGGGCTCGATGGCGGTCACGGTCAGACCGTCCAGATCGTCGAAACGGTCTCCCACCTTGGGTGTTACCGCCATGATCGGCTTGGCGTCGGACAGATCGGATTCAAGGGAACGCATCACCCGGCCTTCCGAATCCAGGTGCAGATAGCTCACCAGAGGTTTGGGATCCTTGCCGACGCGCATTTCGGAACGATATACGGTATGCCCGTTCTGAGTGGCAGTGGAAACGATGGTGGTTGTCTTGCTGGACAGAGATTCGCCTTCCATCGAGCATTTGTAGGTCCATGTATTTCCGACCGCAAGCGGAAAAAAGCTCTCCTTCGGCGAAGGGGTGCCGGCATCTCCCGCCATCGCCATTTGAACGACGGCGGCGGACAAAAGAGAAAAGAGGGCAATTTTCAGCATTTTTTGCAGCGTTTTCATGCGTTTACTTGATTTCAAAATGTACGCAGCCGTTGCGTTCTTGTATTACCTTGCCGCTGAACAGGTCGCTATTGGCTTTCGCGACGAGCTTGACGATTTCAATCTGTTTCGCCGGAGCGGCTCCTCCGAGATCGATGGCTTTTCCCTTTTCATGCATGCTGGTGCCGGGCGCCGCGATGGCTTGCCCGATACCCCGGACCATTTCGACGACTTTGGCTTCATTGGCAAGCAGGTCTTTCGCGACGTCGTCGTAGGTCTTCTGAGTGTATTTCTTGACGATCTCCGCCTTGTACGTCTTCGTAAAGAACTCCTGAAGAATCGCACGCTGTTTCTCGGTGCTCCGGTAGGCGCTGGTGCAGCGGCTGCCCGAGGGCAGGATGGGGTTGACCAGGTCCCAGGCTTTTTGCAGGGAAGGGTAGCTGTTGAACGACACGTTCGCGCCAACCGACTTGATTTGCCACGCGTTGATATATTTCTGGGTCGCGCCATTGACGGAAATAACACCGTCAGGAGTTTTCATCCAATGCTGCTGCGTATCGTTGATCGCTTCCTGGACCACCTTGTCCAGCGTGCCGTCGGAGACGTAGGTGCTGTCGATTTTTCCGATTCCGATCAGCGCGGCGGCGACGGCTTTGACGTCCTTTGGGTCGTTCGGGGATTTTTGACCGACAGCTTTGCCAATGACCAGTTTGCTCATGATTTTTTCCGGTGGTATGCGAAAGATGAATCAGTTGGTTGAATGGAAACCGCTGCCGGTGCGCTGCACATCCGGCGGCACCAGGCATTTTTTGTGTTCGATGTGATACGCGAATTCGTCGCGGAAATGTTTGACGAAGCTTTGCACCGGCATTGCCGCCGCGTCGCCCAGGGCGCAGATGGTGCGGCCCATGATGTTGCCAGCGACGTTGTCGAGCAGGTCGAGGTCCTCTTTCCGCCCGGCGCCGTGCTCAATGCGGTGGAGTACCTTGTAGAGCCAGGCGGTGCCTTCGCGGCAGGGAGTGCACTGGCCGCAGGATTCTTCATGGTAGAAATAGGAGAGGCGTTCCAGCGCCCGGACCATGCAGGTGGTCTCATCCATGACGATGACGGCGCCGGATCCGAGCATGGAACCGGCCTTGGCGATGGAGTCGTAATCCATCGTCGCTTCCATCATGATCTCGCCCGGCAGCACCGGCGCCGAGGATCCGCCGGGGATGACGGCTTTCAGCCTGCGGCCGCCGCGCATGCCGCCGCACATTTCGAGCAGCGTGGAGAACGGCGTGCCGAGCGGAATTTCGTAGTTGCCGGGGCGGTTGACGTGGCCGGAGACGGAGAACAGCTTGGTGCCGCCGTTGTTTGGCTTGCCGGCGTCGAGGAAGGCGTCGCCGCCCATTTGGAGGATGAAGGGCACCGAGGCGAAGGTCTCGGTGTTGTTGATCGTCGTCGGCTTGCCGTAGAGGCCGAAGGAGGCGGGGAACGGCGGCTTGAAGCGCGGCTGGCCCTTTTTGCCCTCGATCGATTCGAGCAGCGCGGTTTCTTCGCCGCAGATGTAGGCGCCGTAGCCGTGGTGGGCGAACAGTTCGAAGTTGAAGCCGCTGCCGAGGAGATTGGCGCCGATGAGTCCGGCGCGGCGCGCTTCGTCGAGCGCTTCCTCGAAGCGCTGGTAGATGTCCCAGATTTCGCCGTGGATGTAGTTGTAGCCGCGATTGGCGCCCATCGCATAGGCGGCGATGGCCATGCCCTCGATCACCGAGTGCGGGTTATAGCGCAGGATGTCGCGGTCCTTGAAGGTGCCCGGCTCGCCTTCGTCGGAGTTGCAGACGACGTATTTGTCGCCAGGGAAGGAGCGCGGCATGAAGCTCCACTTGAGTCCGGTGGGGAAACCCGCGCCGCCGCGTCCGCGCAGCACGGATTTCTTGATTTCGTTGATGACCTGTTCCTGCGGCGTTTTTTCCTGCAGGATTTTCCTGAGCATGGCGTAGCCGCCGCGCTTTTCGTAGTCGGCCAGGCGCCAGCCATCTTCGCCGTCGAGGCCGGCGGTCAGCACCGGGTTGATTGCGCCGAGGATAGCCATTATTGAAGCTCCGCCAGGAGTTTGTCGATTTGCTCGGGGTTCATGTGGCTGCACATGCGGCGGTTGTTGACGATCATTACCGGTGAATCGCCGCAGGCGCCCATGCATTCGCCCTGTTTGAGGGTGATTTTGCCGTCGGGCGTGGTTTCGTTGTAGCCGATGCCGAGTTTTTGTTTCAGGTATTCGCCGGCGTCAACGCCGCCGGTGAGCATGCACGGCAGGTTGGTGCAGACGGTGATCTTGTATTTGCCGACCGGCTGGAGGTCGTACATGTTGTAGAAGGTGGCGACTTCCCAGGCGGCGATCGGCTCCATGCCGAGGCGGCGGGCGACGAATTCGATGGTTTCCGGGGCCAGCCAGCCTTTTTCGGCCTGGGCGATCGCCAGCGCGGCCATAATCGCCGATTGTTGCTGGCCGGCGGGGTATTTGGCGACTTCGCGGTCGATGTTCTGTAGGGATTCGGGCGTTAATTCGGGCGTCAGCATCAGCGGTCGATCTCACCAAAAACGATGTCCTGGGTGCCGATGATCGTAACGACATCGGCAATCATGTGTCCGCGCGCCATTTCGTCCATCGCGGAAAGGTGGGCGTAGCCGGGGGCACGGATCTTGAGCCGGTAGGGCTTGTTGGCGCCATCGGAGACGAGATAGATGCCGAATTCGCCCTTCGGGTGTTCGATGGCGGCGTAGGTTTCGCCTTCCGGCACCTGGATTCCTTCGGAGAAGAGCTTGAAGTGGTGGATCAGCTCTTCCATGTTCGATTTCATCGCTTCGCGCGCGGGCGGCGCGACCTTGTGGTCGCCGCTGATGACGGGACCGGGGTTTTTCCGCAGCCAGTCGATGCACTGGCGGATGATGCGGTTGCTCTGGCGCATTTCTTCCAGGCGCACGAGGTAGCGGTCGTAGCAGTCGCCGTTGGTGCCGACGGGAATGTCGAAATCGAGGCGGTCGTAGACTTCGTAGGGCTGTTTCTTGCGCAGGTCCCAGGCGATGCCGGAGCCGCGCAGCATGGCGCCGGTGAAGCCGAGCTGCATCGCGCGCTCGGGGGAGACGACGCCGACGTTGATCAGGCGCTGCTTCCAGATGCGGTTTTCGGTCAGCAGGGTGTCGTATTCGTCTACGAACTTGGGGAAACGGTTGGTGAAGTCTTCGATGAAGTCGAGGAGCGAGCCGCGGCGCGCTTCGTTGATGAAGTCGGCGTCCTTGGCGCTGCGCCATTTCGAGGCGACGTACTGCGGCATGCTGTCGGGCAGGTCGCGGTAGACGCCGCCGGGACGGTAGTAGGCGGCGTGCATGCGGGAGCCGGAAACGGCCTCGTACATGTCGACCAGGTCTTCGCGTTCGCGGAAGGCATAGAGGATCATTGTCATCGCGCCGACGTCCAGCCCATGCGAACCGATCCACATCAGGTGGTTGAGGATGCGGGTGATTTCGTCGTACATCACGCGGATGTATTGCGCGCGGACCGGGACTTCGATGCCGAGCAGGCGTTCGATCGCCATGCAGTAGGCGTGCTCGTTGCTCATCATCGAAACGTAGTCGAGGCGGTCCATGTAGGGCACGGATTGCAGCCAGGTGCGGGCCTCGGCAAGTTTTTCCGTGGCGCGGTGCAAAAGCCCGATGTGCGGGTCGGCGCGCATGACGACTTCGCCGTCCAGCTCCAGCACCATGCGCAGCACGCCGTGCGCCGCCGGGTGCTGCGGCCCGAAGTTCATCGTGAAGTTGCGGATTTCAGCCATGGATTCCAGTTTTCAAAATTTTGATTTTCACAAACCCGCTACCGTAGCGGGCTTTCAGTGTTCGTTATTTCAGCATGAATTGGAATTTAATTGAAACTCTATTGGAACTCCATTTCAATGCTTGCCGTAGTTTTCTTCGCGCACGATCCGCGGCACATTCTCGCGAGGTTCGATCGTAACCGGCTGGTAGATGACGCGGCGTTGATCTGGGTCATAGCGCATCTCGACATGGCCGGCAACCGGGAAGTCCTTGCGGAACGGGTGGCCGATGAAGCCATAGTCGGTGAGGATGCGGCGCAGGTCGTCGTGGCCGGGGAAGACGATGCCGAAGAGGTCGAACGCCTCGCGCTCGAACCAGGTGACGGATTTCCAGATGCCGGTGACGGACGGGATCGACGGAAAATCGTCGTTTTCGGCGAAAACGCGCACGCGCACGCGCCAGTTGTTGCTGATCGAGAGCAGGTGCGAGACGGCCGCGAAGCGCGGGCCGCAGCCCTTGCTGCCGGGTCTTTTGTTGGCGTAGGTTGCGTAATCGACGCCGCACAGGTCGATCAATTCCTCGAAGCCCAGTTCCGGCACGTCGCGCAGAAGCTGCATCGCATCCAGGTAATCGACGGCGCGCACTTCGATGGTGATTTCGTTCATGGCCGCGTTCCGGGCCGTCGTGAGCGACGCGATGCGCTCCCCGAGGTGTTTCTGGAGGTTCTGGCTCAGTTTTTCCAGTTTGGCGGACATGGCGGAGGCTCTGGCAATAAGGAATCGGCAGGAAATCAGCGGGCGATGGTGCTGGTGCGGCGGATCTTGTTCTGCAACTGGATGAGGCCGTAGAGCAGCGCCTCGGGGGTCGGCGGACAGCCGGGAACGTAGATGTCTACCGGGATGATGCGGTCGCAGCCGCGGACGACGGCGTAGGAGTAATGGTAATAGCCGCCGCCGTTGGCGCAGGAGCCCATCGACAGCACCCAGCGCGGTTCGGCCATCTGGTCGTAGACCTTGCGCAGCGCGGGGGCCATTTTGTTGGTCAGCGTGCCGGCGACGATCATCAGGTCGGATTGGCGCGGGCTGGGGCGGAACATGATGCCGAAGCGGTCGAGGTCGTAGCGCGCGCAGCCGGTGTGCATCATTTCCACCGCGCAGCAGGCCAACCCGAAGGTGACCGGCCAGATGGAGTTGGTGCGGACGTAGTTGATCAGCGTGTCGGCCGAGGTGGTGATAAAGCCTTCCTGCAGAATTCCTTCGATGCTCATCGCTCGTTGCTCCTGTTTATCCCGTTATTCCCACTCTAGCGCGCCCTTGAGCCAGGCGTAGACGTATCCGACGACGAGAATGGCGATGAAGACCAGCATTTCGACGAAACCGAACCATTTGATCGTTTCGGTCTGTGCGATTTCCTTGAAGATGGTCGCCCAGGGGAAGAGGAAGGCGATTTCGAGGTCGAACAGGATGAAGATGATGGCGATGAGGTAATAGCGCACGTCGTACTGCATGCGCGCGTCTTCGAAGGCCTCGAAGCCGCATTCGTAGGGAGAAAGCTTTTCACTGTCCGGGTTGTTGGGCCCGACGGCCCATCCCAGAGCGACGGGGACGACGCCGAAGGCAATGCCGATCAGCATGAAGATCAGAATCGGGAAATAATTTTCCAACATGATTCGCCGCGCTTTCGCTGAAATTCGGTTCCGGGACCGCAAGCCTTGGAGCCAAGCCTCAGGGTACGTCCCCGGTTCCTTCGTATTTCGATGGTGCCGACGGTGAGACTCGAACTCACACAGCCAAAGGCCACTACCCCCTCAAGATAGCGTGTCTACCAATTTCACCACGTCGGCACTGCTGGTACTGCTTCACTACGATATCCGTCTGCGTGAACCCAACCGGCAAACGGTTTTCAGTCTCCTGTTTCTCTGTACCGGGATTTTGCCCGGCTTTATTTGGGGATTTCTTCCGCTTTTGAATCCTTGCCGGCAGCAGGGGCAGCAGGGGCAGCCGGAGCAACGGGATTTTCAGCGGTTTTGTTTGCAGTTTCAGCGCCTTGTCCTTCCGTCTTTTGGGCGGGAGGCGAAAGCGGCTGCGATTGTACCGCATTGTCTACCACGCTGCCAGTGCCGCGCGGCTGATGCGATACAGTGTAGGCAAGAATCAGGCTGGTGAGGAAAAAGGCGACGGCAAGCACGGCGGTGGCACGGCTGAGGAAGTTCGCCGCGCCGGTGGCGCCGAAGAGGCTGCCGGAGGCGCCGCCGCCGAAAGCAGCGCCCATGTCGGCGCCTTTGCCGTGCTGGAGCAGGACCAGGACGATAATGCCGAGTCCGAGGAAGATTTGCAGCACGATGAGCAGGGAGTACAGGGAATTCATCTGGTTCTCGTTCGTTGGGTGTTCAGGGCGTATTCGTGTGATGTGTCAGCGAATGCGAATGGTTCAAATTATCAGCGATTGGCCGCGCGGCAGATGGCGAGGAATTCGTCGGCGACGAGCGAGGCGCCGCCGATGAGGCCGCCGTCGATGTCGGGCATGGCGAAGAGTTCGTCAGCATTCTGCGCCTTGACGCTGCCGCCGTAGAGGATGTGCAGCCGTGCCGCGATGCTGGCGTCGACCTGCGCGATCTGGTTGCGGATCGCGGCGTGGACTTCCTGCGCCTGCTGCGGGGTGGCGGTTTTGCCGGTGCCGATGGCCCAGACGGGTTCGTAGGCGATCAACGCGTCGACGAAGTGTTTCGCCTTGGCTTTTTGCAGCACGGTATCGATTTGTGCCGCGACGATTTCCACGGTTTTCCCGGCTTCGCGCTCGGCCAGGGTTTCGCCGACGCAGAGAATGGGGATGAGGCTTGCGTTCTGCGCAGCGACGAATTTGCTGGCGACGGCGGCGCTGGTTTCGCCGTAGAGCGAGCGGCGCTCGGAATGGCCGACGAGCACGTAGCGGCAGCCGAAATCGCCGAGCATCGCCGCGCTGACTTCGCCGGTATAGGCGCCCTGCGGGTGTTCGCTGAGGTTCTGCGCGCCCCAGGCGACCGGCGTCGCTGCGAGCATCTGTTGCGCCTGCGCCAGATAGGGGAACGGTACGCAGACCGCGCAGGCGTTCTGCCCGGTGGCGCTGAAACGGTTCAGGCCGCCGTCGCCGCTGGATTCCGCGGCGATGCCGGCCAGCAGCGCTTCCAGCAGGGCGCGGTTGGTGGCGAGGTTGCCGTGCATTTTCCAGTTGCCGACGACGATTTTCGAGCGCATGTCTGCGATATATCCTGGCTGTTCGAGAAAATACGGCCGGGAGTCCGTGGAACTGTGGAGAGCCGGCCGCGCGATTTTTTTAAATGACAGTGCAAAAACCCGAAGATTGTATCAATCTCCGACGGAAATGGTCAATTTTAAATGGGCTTTGTAACGATGGCCGCGGGCAGGCGGCGTAGTGGGAATAGTGGGAGCAGTAGGAACTGTGGGAGCAGCGGCGGCAACGGGTGGCGGGTTACGGGGGTGGCGGTTCGCCGTGCCGTTCCGTGAACAGTTCGTGCCAGACGCCGTCGACGAGGCCTTCGAGCGGGCGGAAGCGCGATTTGTAGTCCATTTTTTCGCTGCCGGCGACCCAGTAGCCGAGGTAAAGGTAGGGCAGGCCGAGAGCGCGGCACTGCGCGATCTGCCAGAGGATGCCGTAGGTACCGTAGCTTGACCGGGTGCGGTCCGGATCGAAGAAGGTGTAAACGGAGGAAAGGCCGTCGTCGAGGAGGTCGATGATGCTGACCATGACCAGTTTTCCGTCTTCGAAGAATTCGACCAGGCGCGTGTCGATCTGGCTTTGCAGCAGGAAGTGGGTGTATTGCTCGTGGTTGTCCTCGTCCATGCCGCCGCCGCTGTGCCGCGCGGCCTGGTAGCGCAGATAGAGTTCGTAATGGGCGGGGAAGAAATCGAGCGGGCATTCGCGCGCTTCCAGGAGCGCGTGGCGCCCGGCGGCGCGGCGCTGGCCGCGGTCGGGGGCGAAGCGCGCCGCCGGGATGCGGACCGGGACGCAGGCGCGGCAGCCGTCGCAATGCGGACGGTAGGTGTATACGCCGCTACGGCGGAAACCGGCACGCATCAACTGGCTATAGACGGGGGCCGTGATCAGGTGGGCCGGCGTTACCACCTGGGAACGCGCGGTTTTCTCCGGCAGGTAGCTGCACGGGTAGGGCGGCGTCGCATACAGGCGCAGCAGGGAGAGCGGCGGAGTGAGTTCGTTCAGGCGCGACATGGCGATCTCCATGATACGTCGCCGGGGTTATCCGTTGAATTCGCCGTGATTGTCATTGTATTCCCAGCGTCCGGCGGGAATGGGCAGGGCGGTCAGCGCTTCGAGGCGGGCGGCGAATTCGGCGCGGGGAATTTCCCGGGCGCCGAGCGATGCCAGATGCGCGGTGTGCATCTGGCAATCGATCATGCCGAATCCGTTCGCTTCCAGATGGCGCACGAGGTGCGCCAGCGCGATTTTGGAGGCGTTGCTGCGGTGCGCGAACATCGACTCCCCGAAGAACATCCCGCCGATTGCGACGCCGTACAGCCCGCCGACCAGGCGAGGCCCGGATTGCGTTTCCACTTCTTCCGCCCTTTTCACATTTTCCGCATTTCCCGCATTTTCCATTTCTTCCCAGATTTCGACCGAATGCGCCCAGCCGAGTTCGTGCAGGCGCTGGTAGGCGCGCTGGATACGGCCGACGATCCAGGTGCCGTTCTGCGCGCGGCGTGGCGTTCGTGCGCAGGCGGCGATCACGGCGGCGAAGTCGTGGTCGAAACGCACCCGGACGCCGGGTTTTTTCAGTTCACGCCGCAACGAGCGCGAGAGCTTGAATTCGGACGGAAAGAGCACCATGCGCGGATCGGGGCTCCACCACAGGATCGGGTCGCCCGCCGAGAACCACGGGAAAATGCCTTGCCGGTAGGCGGCGAGCAGGCGCTCGGGCGAGAGACCGCCGCCGGCGCAGAGGAGGCCGTCCGGCTCGCGCAGCGCCGTTTCGAGCGGCGGAAAAGGAGTGAGCGGCGTTCCGGGGCGGTCGTCGTCGAGCCAGGGGATCATCGGTGTTTTGGGTAGATGCGTAGATGCGATGCTTTTTCAGAAAGCGGTTTCCATGCATATCGATATCGAAAATGGGGAGGGCATTTTCGGACAATTGTGATTTGACGCTGGGCGTCAGGTATTGTTACATTTTGGGAACGTCGAAGGCGCATCCCTTGCCATTCCGCATTTCGTATTCCGCCGCGTTTTTCCTCCACCGTGTTTTTTCGCAGCGCCAGAAATTCCGGTATGGCAGCGATGCAGTGTCCGGTTTTCGGACCGGGTCGGCGTGCAGCCCTTTCCGGGGCGAAATAACCGAGGAGAGATCGAATGCATGCATTCAGCAGGAAAAAAGTAGCAGCCGCGCTGGCCGTGGCGCTGACCGCCGGGATGGGTTCCGCCTGGGCGAACACGCAAGGCAACGTCACCCATGACGGTTATGCGGTGATCAAGGATGGCACCAGGAAGCTGTATGTCGAGATAGGCCAGGTCGTCAGCTTTGTCGAACAGGCTGCGAGCGGCGGCAACAACGTTTTCAACGCCAACGCCAATGGCAAGACGATCGATCTGGTTCTGGGCAATGGCGTATGGGCGTCGGACGTTGGCAACACCGTGGGCGGCATGCCGCAAGCCGTTGCGGCGATCAGGAGGTACTTATCGAACGCGGTTTATTTTTCGTTCGTCGGGGGGGCGGGCACGAGGTGTGAGATTAAATACACCGCGTTGAATTCCACTTCCTGGGGGGGAGACGCCAACAGTCCCTATCAGGGAAACCGTCCCGACATCATCACGCTGCCGCTGACCTCCACTGGCTGTGCCGACGGCCAGCCGCTGCAACAGCTCAACGTCGACTTCACCAAGATGATGATGGGTGTCTCGGCTGCCACTATTTACGCTGCCAACCACGTTTATGCAGCCGGCGCGGACTGGACCGGGTATTCGCGGATCATCGACATCACCAATTCCGCTCCGGGCGCCGTGACGCTGACGGTCCAGCCGGGCTCCGTCAACGGCCTGCCCGGCGTTGAATCCGACAACGCGCCGACGCTGATCAACATCGTCGCCCCCGACGTGACGATCGATACCGTCGGTGCGGCGACCACCTACACCCCGGGCCGCCTGATCCCGATCCCGGCGTTCACGGTCACGGAAAACGCGGCGGGCGCGCTGTATTGCGACAACACGGGGGCTTTGAACAGCGACGCGCCGGCAATCACGCTGACCCTGCCGCAAGGCCTGACCTTCGGCGCGATCACCAGCGTCACGCCGATCATCACGAGGAACCCGATGCTGGCGATGGTCGCGGCGAATACCACCGTCAGCGGCAATGTGTTGTATGAGCGCTGCACGTCGCGCTCAACCGATCTGGGTGGCCCGCTTATGACTCTTACGTACGCGACCCCGTATCAGGGCGCGAAGGTGCAGACGTATAACAGCGTTGCCTACACCATCTTCGTTCCGAACGAATATGCCGGCACGAAGGACATCATCGGCACGCTGACCGTCCACCTCTCCAACGGTGAAACGCGCA